>JBBSLV010000186.1:0-7691 GCA_038233535.1 Tepidisphaerales bacterium
AACCACCTCCGGTTCCGCATCCTGCGCGAACGTGGAAACCGGCGTGACGAGCAAGGCCCCGAGGGCGAGGCGGCTTAGCAGACGCTTCATGGACACTCCTTCACTTGGATAGGACTCGTAATGACGAACGCGCGAGTCCTAGAACAAATCAGGTGCCATGGCTGCGGCTGCTGAAGAAACCAGCGATTCCGGCTGGAATCCAGCGGGTTTGCCACTCGACCTGTGCGAGGGCAATCCCCACACCCGCTTACCAATTGCGCAGCGGGCTGTGACCAAGGCCCCCGGTGTCGCAAAACACGGCAATCATTTCTCCCCCCGCGCGACTGCTCGATCGGGACGTAGAATCGTGTCGCGGCGCGAGCAAATCGGCCTCGCCGACGTATGATTTGTGCGAAGTCGCTAGAGGAGGGCAACCACCACGATGGCCAAGAGTTGGCAACAACCGCTGCCGGAGATTTACACCGAGTTGTCCGACGCCGAACTGCGCCTGCGCATCGCGTCGGCCAAGGAAGCGTTGGGATCGAAGCTGGCGGTCCTTGGCCACCATTACCAGCAGGACGCGGTGGTCGAGTTCGCGGATTACACCGGCGACAGCTTCGAACTTTCCCGCTACGCCGCGGCGCAGAAGGACATCGCGTACGTCGTCTTCTGCGGCGTGCATTTCATGGCCGAGAGCGCCGACATCCTCACGGACGAGACCGTGAGCGTTATCCTCCCGGACCTGGGCGCCGGCTGCTCGATGGCCGACATGGCCAGCCTCGACCAGACGCTTGATGCCTGGGCACAGCTACAGGAGACGTGCCCCGACCAACGAATCGTCCCCATCACCTACATGAACTCCAGCGCCGCCATCAAGGCATTCGTGGGCGAGCATGGGGGTGCCGTCTGCACCAGCAGCAACTGCCGCAACGTATTGGAGTGGGCACTGCGGAATAGGGATGAGGGCGGAGGGATGAAGGATGAAGGAACACACGCCGCACGTTCTTCATCCCTCATCCCTCATCCTTCATCCCTACGCCGGAAGATCCTTTTCTTCCCCGACCAACACCTCGGCCGAAACACCGCCCATGCCATGGGCTACCCTCTGGACAAGATGGTCGTCTGGGATCCCACACAAGATTTGGGCGGCAACTCCGAGCGGGCACTCAAGGAAGCCGATTTCGTCCTCTGGAAGGGCCACTGCTCCGTGCACGCCCTGTTCCGTCCCGAGCAGGTCGATCAGGTGCGTCGCGATCACCCGAACATGAAGGTGATCGTCCACCCCGAGTGCAAGTTCGACGTCGTTCAGAAGGCCGACATGGCCGGCAGCACCGCGTACATCGTCAAGCAGGTCGAAGCCGCCCCGCCGGGTACCGAATGGGCGATCGGTACGGAAGTGCACCTCGTCAACCGCCTCAAGCAGCAGCACCCCGAGCAGAAGATCGTCGTGCTGAGCGACTGCCAGTGTTTGTGCACGACGATGTTCCGCATCGACCTCCCGCACCTGTGCTGGGTGCTGGAGAACCTGGTGGAGGGGAACGTGGTGAACGAGATCAAGGTTGACGCGCGCACGCGCAAGTGGTCGCTGGTCGCGCTGGAGCGCATGCTGGCGATCAAAGGCACGGGCAACCCGCTGGCGAAGGTTCAGCCGGTGGGGACGACGGTGGATTGACCGAACTGCGGCCGCATTCGTAATTTGACGTTGCACGTGTCACTATGCATGTCACAAAGAGGGTCCAATGAAGCTCGTTTTGCGCCCGGAATTGGAGCACTACATCGATCAGCAGGTGAAGGCTGGGCGTTACGAATCGCCGGAGGAGGTCGTCGCCGCGGCGTTGACGCGACAGATTCAGGATGAGCGCATGGGTGAGTTTCTTCCGGGTGAACTCGATGCCCTTCTGGCCGAGGGAGAGCGGGACATCGAGAAGGGCGCGACTGTGACGCTCGATGAGGCCCGCGAACATTTCCAACGACGTAAGGATGAAGCGGCGGGAAAATGACCGCACCCGCTCGGCGAATCATCATCAGCCGCAGGGCGCTTCGTGACCTGGATGCAATCTGGTCATGCCTCGCAGTCCGCGCCGTCGCAAATATCGCAGGCGATGTCGTCGCCGCGATTTTGGATTCGCTGGAATCACTCGCGCAAATGCCCGGCATGGGCCACCGTCGCGACGACGTTGCCAACAGGAGGTATCGCTTCTGGACGACCAAGTCGTATGTGATCGGTTACCGCTTTGACGCGACGGCCCTTCGGGTCGTTCGTGTCGTTCACGGCAGCCGCAATCTCGCCCGCTTCTTTCGGTGAATACCAACAGTATCATTGCGGTCTGCACGCGGCGAGAAGAACCGGGCTGCGATTGAAACCGATGCGGTGGGCGGCGACCTCGTACGCCGCACCGGCATCGACCGCCGTGGGATCGACGTACACCGCCCATGCGCGCGTTCGCCCTTGTGGCGGTAGCCGATCGACGCGCCGTCGGTTGCGCTCGCGATGGTGAGCCGCCTTTCCCTCCCCCGCCGGGGCGAGGCGAAGTCAGGCGGCGGAACCGCGTCAACTCGTGCGGTAAATCGCCAGCGGCGTAAATGAGACGTTGGGGAACTGCGGCGCACTCGCCATTCGAAATGCGTTGTTCATCAGCAGCGCGATCTGCTCGAACGAATCTTCCATCCGGTTGCCCGTCGGCAGCGGGTGTACCGCGGGGGCGGCGCTGGGGACGTTCAGTTGCCCGAGCACGGTCCAACCAGCGTCAATCTCGACGCCGTACTTCTGACTCAGGGCCGCCGGCGTGTCGTAGAAGTGTTCGGCGTACGCGCTGCCGACGAGGACGGCCTGGGGGTGATCCGCGGGGCTCGGCCGGACCTTCACGCGGGTCACGTCGCCGTAGAGCTTGCGCACGACGTCACCCAGTTCGTCGGCCTTGAATTCCTCGACCTTCCCAATCGCCACCTGGTTCTCCTGGCTGCGCTGCTGGAGCGCCGACTTGCTCATCCGCCGGCCCTCTTCGCTGTTGCGCAAGGCATCCATTTCCAGCTTGCTCATCTTCTTCAGCACCGCCGGTAGACCCGCCAGCGCGGCGGACAGCCAGGCGAAATCGAGCAGACGCACGACGCCGGATGCGCGGATGAACCGGCCATCCACGAACGACTCGGGCGTCCAGTTGGCGAAGTCGTAGGCGCCGTCGATCTGAAGCACGTTGCCGCGCTGGGCGATGGCGGGTTCGAGCGCCAGCAGGAGGCGCTCGTCGGCGGCGCGATCGGCGGGGTTCGAAACGTCGAGTTGCAGCTGCGACGCGAGGGAACGCACTCGGCCGGCGTCGAGATAGATGAAGTCACGCAGGGGGGACGCGGGATCGCTCATGCGGTGGAGCGTCGCCGACCGTGGCAATCACGTCAACGGGACGACGCGCTCGGACGGTCCTGTTGCTGGAACACCGTCCCGCGCCACTCGATCCGGCCGGTGATGCACCAGCGGACGGCGAAGGCGAGGATCGCCAGCAGGATCGACCCGCCGAGCAGGAACAGCAGCGCGTTGCGCCGCGGGTTGCGGCTGTCGGCATAGAGACCGGCGAGGGTCAGCGTCATCACCAGCAGGTGCGCCAGCGACGCGATCAGCCACGGCCGCCCGTCGCCCGACAGGAAGGACCACGCCAGCGCCGCGTACGCGCTGAAGCCGCAGATCAGCAGAAACAACGCGACGGCGAGGATCCGCCACGGTCGGCGACGCGACGTGCCGGAGTAGATGCGCGCCCACCCGCGGAGCATCTGCCCCAGCGTCGCGTGCATGCGCGTGGAGGCGAACGTCGAGCCCAGCAGCAGCCGCACCTTCGCCCCCTGCCGCTTCATCAGCCTCGCCAGCTCGACGTCTTCGGTGATCTGGTCGCGCACCGCTTCGTGCCCGCCGGCCGCGTCGTACACGCTCCGGCGGATGAGGAAAAACTGCCCGTTCGCATAGGCGCTCGACCGGTTGTCGTCGTTGGTCAGCGAGACCGTATTCATCACCGACCACGCGCCGGCGGCGAGCGGGAGGACGAGCTTTTCGAGGAACGTGTGACACTCCAGCGCGGTCATCAGGCTGACGGCGTCGTAGTTGCGCGACAGCGACAGCGCCAACGTCGCGCGCAGCACGTCCGGCTGAAGCCGGACGTCGGAGTCGACGAAAAGCAGCCAGTCGCCGGCCGCGCCACTCGCGCCCCCCCCGTTGCGCGTGCCGAAGTGCAGGGCGTGGCATTTCCCAAGCCAGCCCGGCGGCAGCGCGCCGGGGGCGACGTGCAGGGAGCGCACCTTCCCGGCGGAGTTGCCCGCGATCTCGTCGAGGATCCCGCCCGTATTGTCCGTGCTGCGGTCGTCGATCGTGACCACGGAGAAGTTCGGGTAATCCTGCGCGAGGACCGACGCCAAACACACGCGCACGCGCTCGCTTTCGTCCTTGGCGGGAATCAGCACGCTGACAGGCGGCGGATTCACCGGCAGCGCCAACAGCGGACGCCTCAACCGCCGCATCCGGCGACGGCCAAGGATCATCAGGATACCGACCAACCCCCACGCAAAGGGGCCGAGGACGACGTATGTCCAGAGGAAAATGGATTCGGTTTGGGACAACTGGAACGGACAGGATACGGGATACGTCGACGCGCAGCGAATCCGCGAAGGCAAGCGACCGACGGAAACGGCTCCCTAATCGGGGAGCCGCTTCGGCAGTCAGTTTTGCGTCAGATCCGCTCTACGCATTTGCAGCCTTCGCCGCGAAGTGCTTCTTCGCTTCGCCGACGAGATAGAAGCTCCCGGTGATGCAGATCAGGTCTTCCTTGCTCACGGCGCGGTTGGCGATGGCCAGCGCGTCTTCGAGCGTGTGGGCGACCTGCGCCATCTTGCCGTACAACTCGACGTACCGGGCCGCCAGCTCCTCGGGGTTGCTGCTGCGGATGTTGTCGACCTTCGTGAAAATCACCTTGTCCGCCCCGCTGGTGATCCGCTCGAGCATCCCGGCCACGTCCTTGTCCGCGCAGCACCCGAAGATCACCACCATGCTGTCATACGGGATGTGCTGCCCAATGGCGCGCATCATGGCATCGAGGCTGGCGGCGTTGTGGGCGCCATCGACGATGACGCGCGGGGTCTGGCTGACCATCTCCATGCGGCCCGGAATGCTGACCTTCGCCAATCCCTCCATCGCGCGGGTGTCGTTGATGGCGATGCCGCGCGTCTTGAGCCGGTCGATGACCGACAGCGCCAGCCCGCAGTTGATCGCCTGATGCTCCCCGACGAGGGGAACGGCCAGGTGCTCGAACTTGCTGTTGGGCGTCGTCAGGCAGATGCGGTTGTGCGGGCCGAGCATACGGCTGGATTCAAACCGATAGCTGAACTCGATCGTCTTGCCCGTGATGTCAAACGGCGCGCCGACCTTGTCCGCGACGCGCTGGAGCACCGCTTCGACGGCCGGGTCTTGCTGGGCAACGATCGCGGGCACGCCGGGCTTGAAGATGCCGGCCTTTTCCTCCGCGATCTTCTCCAGTGAATGCCCCAGTTGGGCCATGTGATCCTTGGAGATCGAAGTGATGGCCGTCACTTCGGGCTTGAGGACGTTCGTGCTGTCGAGACGTCCTCCGAGACCTGTTTCGACGACCACAAGCTCGACTTTCTGCTCGGCGAAGTACTTGAAAGCGATGGCGGTCAGCACGTCGAAGGCGGTTGGGGACGGCTTGATCTTCGCGGCGATGGGCTCGATCATCTTCACCAGCCGGGCGAACTCCGACTGCGGGATCATGTGCCCGTCGATCTGCATTCGCTCGCGGATGTCAACCAGATGCGGGCTTGTATACAGCCCGGTCTTATAGCCCGTGGCTTGGAGCATCGCCGCGATCATCGCGCAGGTGCTCCCCTTGCCCTTGGTGCCGGCGACGTGGACCGAGCGGAACTGCTCGTGCGGGTTGCCCAGCTTCTTCAGCAGGGTCCGCATGCGGTCCAGATCGAAGTTCTGGCTCGTGTAACGCACGATGCGCAGCCGCTCGTAATCGCTCAGCGACGCGATGTAGCGCAGCGCCTTGGCGTAGCTGTTGATGCCCGTGGATTTGGGCTTTAAGTCTGCAAAGGGAATGGTTTTAAGCTTCATCTTCTCCGCACTGCGGCCGGGCGTTGCCCGATGCGTTGTGCTGCTTTTTTCGGCAATGGCGACAGTCCGTCGCCGGGGGGAGCTCCGCCTTGGTTTCACTCGGGTTGCCATAGGTTCAGGAGTCTATCAGGGTTAGTGACTGCTTTCAACTTTTGCGGGCAACTCGCGACAGGGTAAGCAGTTAGGGGGGACTCACATTTCTGCGATCCGATTGCAGGGGGTTCCCCCGACTGCCTCCTCGGCGGATCCTCGTGCAGCGTGAAGGATCCGAAGGTTCGATGGGCGTTTCCTCCTCCCCCCGGCGGTCCAGACGCATCATCCGTTAGTCGACGCATCATCCGTTAAACGAAACGAAATCGACGTGTGGCACCCCCACGCCTTCCCCCGAAGACCGCCGCGATGAACGACCCCCGACGCCCCGCGGCGGACGCCAAGGTGAATGTCACCTTTTCGTCTCACCTTTTCGTCTTCTTGCGGCAGTCTTGGGGCAAGTAAGTTTGCGTGGGAGGTGGAAAAGGGGAAGATGGCAAGGAAAGGATGGAAAATCGGGGACGTCATTCGTTCAGATGTCCCCTTACCCGGCCATTCGCTGCCTCGGGGTTACGTGGTGTCGATCGTAAAGATTTTTCGGACGTCAAAGCCTGCATGCATGGAGGCGACGTGGAAGCGGCGAGAGTTCCCCAGCCCCGACGGACGCTGGACGCTGCGCCTCGTTTACGTGACCGAAGCGCGCATGGGAATGGATGTCTATGACATCGCGCTCGACGACGCGGGCCGCGAGGTCTCCGGCGACCATCCCGCGCTCACGCAACGACGCGAGCGGGGATGGGCACGATACATACCGACGGTTCAACCTTGGAGCGCCGACAGCCGCTTTGTTGTCGTGGGTACGTGGGGAACGCGCGATTCGCGCGAAAGCACCTTCATATACGATGTTATGGAGAAGCGGTTCCACCGGTGCCCGTTGAATGCACACCGTGCCGAAGCGTCTCCTGCTCGACCGCAGTTCTTGCTCGCGAACAGGGGTCGTGCGATCCTGCTCACGACCATGATGGATATACAAGCTGACGTATCCGTCGCCCAGCCGGGTAGTCATGCGTATTGGCAGTGGCTGCCGTACGGAACGGCATTCCTGCACTTTCCAGGGTGGAGTGAGTCGAAGGATGGCCTTCTCACACTATTCGACGCACAGGACGGCTCCGTAACAACCCAGTTACGGCTGGACTCACACGAAATCGTCCCGTTCGAGCCGCAGGTTTCCCGGGTCATTTCCGACGGCGTTATCACGCTGACGTGGAGCGAGAACCTCGTCCGGAAGCAGTGCCCCGGTTCATGGTTGACGGCGTACTTCGATCGGACTGACCCGGTGCTCTACCTGCTAACCCATCGACCGACGGGTGAGCCATTTGTGGTCAAGCCCGCGCCACCGCCGGAGGAAACGTGGGGACGCCACCCGCTGATCGTGATGCTCACCATTGCCATCTGGATCCTGGGCAAGATCAGCGGCCAACAGGTGCCTAAACCGAAACAATTTCCGCCACATCTACGTTGCCGCGTGAAAGACGAATGGGTCGGCGTGCGACTGGAGGAGAAACGGGGAAAT
>JBBSLV010000187.1:0-7550 GCA_038233535.1 Tepidisphaerales bacterium
CCCGGCGTGCTCCAGCGCATCGGGGTCTGCTACGGCGTGGCCGCGACGATCGCGCTGCTGTTCGGGTGGCGCATGATCCTCGCGTCGGCGGTGCTGTTGATGACGATTTACTCGGTGCTGATGCTCGCCGCGCCGTACCCGGACCACGTGACGGGCGCGCTGGAGAAGGACGACAACTTCGCCCGCAGGATCGACGAGAAGGTCTTCGGCTTCAGCGAGCATGGCCGCAACCACAACTACAGCTACCCTGACCCCGAAGGGCTTGTGTCAACGCTGCCCGCCATCGGGTCGGTGCTGCTGGGCATCCTCGTCGGGTTGCGGCTGCGCAGCGATCGCTCCCCGGCTGAGCGCGGGGTGAGCATTCTCGCCTGGGGCGTCGCCGTCACGTGCATCGGGGTGGTGCTGTCGTGGTGGCTCATGCCGCTCAACAAGCAGATCTGGACGCCGTCGTTCACCGTTTTTACCGCGGGGCTGGGGATGCTGGGGCTTGGCGCCGTGCATTACCTCGCCGACGTGCGCGGGCGACGCGCGTGGGCGCTGCCGTTTCGCATCTACGGGATGAACGCGATCCTCGCCTTCGTCCTCGCCGGCGTGCTGGGGCGCGTGCTCTCGCGCATCACCTTCGACCATCCGCGACTCCCCGGCCAGAACATCACCACCCCCATCGGCTACGCCAAGACCGAGATCGCCCACGGCATGGACCAAGCCGGCGCGTGGCTTGCGGAAGTCGGCACGCGACTGGGCGTGTCGTTCCCCGCGCTGGACGCGCCGAACAACGTGTCGCTGGCGTACGCGATCGCATTCGTCCTGGTCATCCTGATTCTGCTGACGGTGCTGTATTTCTGCCGCGTATTCATCAAGGTCTGACGACGATGCCCGAATGAGCAAACCTCCTCCCTTCTTCATTCATGCTTCGTCATTGAGTCATTGTGGTTTCGACACTCGTCATTTCCTTCTTGCACTGATCCTGCTGCTCGCCGCGGCCCTTCGCCTGTACGGGATCGGCGACGAGAGCCTCTGGTTCGACGAAGCCGCCGGCGTGCGGATCGTGCGGCAGGATTTTTCGACCATGCTGGCGTCGATCAAGGATGACGAGCGCATCCCCCCGCTGCATTACCTGATCCTGCACGGTTGGGTGCGCGTCTTCGGCCATGCCGAGTGGTCCGTGCGGCTGCCGTCGGCGCTGGCGGGCGTCGGCGCGGTGTGGGCGCTATACCTGCTGATCAGACGACTGGTGGGCGTCGTTCCCGCGCTGGTGGCGGCGCTGTTGATCGCGGTTGCGCCGTTCCAGATTCAATATGCGCAGGAAGCGAGGTCGTACAGCCTGATGCTCCTGCTCTCGCTCGTTTCCTGCCTGCTGTTCGTGCGGTTGCTCGACGCGGAGAAACCGAAGGCTCGGTTTGACGCGGCCTACGTGCTGCTCAGCGCCGCGGCCCTCTACAGCCACCTGTATGCGCTGTTCACGCTCATCGCGCAGGCTTTCACCTATGCCGTCGAATGGCTGCGCTCGGACAAGCCGCTGTTCGGCCTGCGCCGGTGGGTGGTGGCGCAGATGGGCATCGGTGCGTTGTTCCTCCCCTGGCTGCCGATCACGATCCGTTGGGCCCGCAGCGTGAGCAGCGGGTTCTGGGTTCCGCCGATGACGTTCGGCGATCTGTTCGCCACCTACGCCACCTACGCGGGCGGATCGATCGTCGCCCTGCTGCTCCTGGCGCTCGCGGCGGCCGGGGGGTTCGCGCAGCGCCGCAACGGGCGCGGGCTCACGCTCCTGCTGTCGCTGGCGGCGCTGCCCGTCGTCGTCCCGATCATTGTGTCGATCCTGACGAAACCCACGTTCACGCCGCGCTACGGCATCGTCGCGCCGGCGGCGCTGTACGCGCTGGCGGGGTGCGGCGTCGCGGCGCTGCGCAACCGCGTCGCGCAGTCGGTCGCCGCCGTGGCGCTGGCGGCGTCGTCGCTTCAGGGAATGAGCGCGATTCCGGACAAGCCCGACTGGCGCGGCCTGGTCGCCCACGTCGAGCGCGTCGCCCGCCCTGGCGATTACATCGTCATGACGCCGCGCCGGTCAACGTACCTTTACGACTACTACTCCAAACGCCCGGACGTCACGCGCAAGGGACTCGATTCCGGCGCGATCCCGCTCAGCCTCCCGCTCGACGCCGGCGTGCGCGTCTGGTTTATCTATGAACCCGATGTGTTTGACCCGAAAGAGGTGCTGGAACGGGGACGCTGGAACGTGCGGTCGACACGTAAATTCAACCACCTCGCCCTGCTCGAGCTGGACGACGACGACGACGCTCCGTGAGCCGGTCGCGTCATGCCTTCCGCGCCGTTTGCTGCCACCCCTGCGCGTTCTCGGACGCGTTGAGGATCAGCTCGAGCACCGCGCGGCCTTCGTCCACGCCGTGGATGGGACGTGTTCCCTCGCGCAGGCAGTCCGCGAAATGTGAGATTTCCGCTTCAATGGTATCGACGGCGTCGAACGTGCGCGTCGTCGGCTCGGTCGATCCCTTCGGCAACTGGTGGAGCGTGTTCTCCGAGCCGAAGATCTGCCCGTTCTCGCCCATCACATGGATCTGATGCGTGCCGTGCGGCAGGGGGAACGCCCAGCTGGTGAGGATCTCGCCGATCGCGCCGTTCTCAAACCGGACTTGAACCGATGCCGTGTCCTCACCTTCGATCTGCTGCACGTAGCGCCCCATCTGCCCGTGGATGCTGACCGCCGGTGAGCCGGCAAGGTACAGCAGCCGGTACGACGGGTGATAGCCCGTGTCGATCAGCTCCCCGCCCCCCTGCGTCTTGAGGTCCGCGCGCCATGAGCCGGCAAACGGATTTCCGCCCTCCCCGCCCGCGCGGAAGCAGTCCTGGCTGCGCAGCCACATCACGCGCCCGATTTCCCCGGCGTCGATCAATCGCTTGGCCTCCCGCACGACGGGCATGAACAGTTGGTTGTGCGCCGACATGTACGTCACCCCCGACTGCTTCACCGCCGCGCCGATTGTGTCGGCCTCGGCGAGGCTCATGCACATCGGCTTCTCGCAGAGGATGTGCTTTCCCGCGGCGGCGGCGTCGAGAATCGCCGGGGCGTGCAGGTGGTGCGGCAAACAGATGTCGACGGCGTCGATCTCCCCGCCCATCTCGCTGAGGCAATCTTTCCAGTCGCAAAACGTCCGCGGCGTCGTTCCCGTCGGCGCGAGCTGCTCGGCGCGGCTCTTCAGATTCTCCGCCGACACGTCAACCAGCGCCACGCACTTGATCTTGTCGGCGTACTTCACAAACCCCTTGGCGTGCGCCTTGGAGATCCCCCCCGACCCGATCAACGCCACGCGCACCGGCCCATTCACCTTCGCTGCCATGAAAAGTTCTCCTTTAGGAAGAAGCTCGTGACGCTACCCCGCCATCCGCGCAGTCGCAAGGCGGCGCGCGTCATGATAAAAGGTCGCGGATTCACAGGAGACCGCTTGATGACCCGTTTCTTCGCCTGCCTTGCGCTGCTCGCGACGCTGTTCACCCATGCCGCTCTGGCTCAATCCCCCGCCGCTGCCGGGAAACCGATGGGCGTGAAATTCGGCATCGACGTCCTGCGGGATGAGCAATTCAAGTCGCTGGCGGGCAGGCGCATTGGACTGATCGCCAGCCCCGCAAGCGTCGACGAGCACCTGGCGCCGACGTCGCACGTGCTGCGCGACAGCGGCGTGGTGAAGCTCGTCGCGATGTTCGGACCCGAGCACGGCATCTACGGGGACGAATACGCCGGCGACGCCGTCGCGGACCGCAAGGACCCGAAAACCGGCATCCCCATCTATTCGCTCTACGGCAAAACGCGCAAGCCCACGCCCCAAATGCTGGAGGAAATCGACACGCTCGTGTTCGACTTGCAGGACATCGGCTCGCGATCGTACACGAACATCAGCACGATGAAGGTGGCGATGGAAGCGTGCGCCGAGCAGGACAAGGAGTTCGTCGTGCTCGACCGCGCCAATCCGCTGGGCGGGAATCGCATCGAGGGACCGGGGCTGGACGAGCAGAACTATTCGTCGTTCGTCGGCATCGTCAATGTGCCCTACGTTCACGGGATGACGACGGGGGAGCTGGCGCAGCTCATGCGGGAACGGTTCGTGCCCGACTACCAGAAGCTGCGCGTGGTGAAGATGACCGGGTGGACGCGCGACATGGTGTGGGAGGACACCGGCCGCGCGTGGGTGCCGACTTCGCCGCACGTCCCGCACGTCAGCTCGGTCGCTGCGTACGCGGCGACGGGGATCGTCGGGGAGCTGTACGTCATTTCCAACGGCGTCGGTTACACGCTGCCGTTCGAGGTCGTCGGCGCGCCGTACGTCGATGGCGAAGCGCTGTCGGATGCGCTGAACGAGCACTGGCGCTCCCCCCGCCCGGCATACGACGCGATGTCGAATAAGCAGGTGGTGAATGCCGGGAAATCGCCCAAGCCCAACGGCGTTTACTTCCGCTCCGTGCGCTTTAAGCCGTTCTACGCGACGTTCAAGGGTGAGCTATGCCAGGGCGTGCAGGTGCACATCGACCCCAAGCGTGCCGAGACGATCGTGGAGATCAACTACCGGCTGATGGAAGCGCTGAACGCGAAGAAGATCCTCGAGGAAGCGCCCAAGCGCCATGACATGTTCGACAAGGTCAACGGCAGCGACGAGGCGCGGATGTATTTGATGGAGGGGAAGGATCTGGGCGAGCTGTTCGCGAAGTGGAAGCGGCAGTGCGGGCAGTTCAAGGAAGCGCGGAAGAACCACCTGCTGTATTGAAATCCGAATGACGAAACCAGAAATCCGAATGAATGACGAAGCCCGAATGATGAACCGAGCGTCGTTTCGGATTTCGTCATTTGGGTTTCATTCGGATTTCAGCACCGCATCACACACCTTCTGCGTCTCCTGCGCGGCTCGGAAATCGGGCTGGGCGGGTTCCCCTTTTCCTCCGTTCCCATCGAGGCTCTTGATGAAGTCGGCCACCTGGTGTACGAACGAGTGCTCGTAGCCGATCTGCAAGCCCGGCACCCACCACTGCTTCATGTACGGGTGATCGGGATCGGTGATGTGGATCGAGCGCCAGCCGCGCATGTTTCCCTCGTCGCGGTGATCGAAATAACTCAGGCGGATAAAAACGGGGACGCAATCCGTTTTGGAGACGGAGACGAGCGTATCGAAAACGGATTGCGTCCCCGTTTTTGTTCCCGCGGCCGGGAAGCGCAACGCCCAAGCTCCCCGGCGTGGCGGCTGATCTGCGCGGCCCAGGAGCGAGCCTCAGCAGCGCAGGCCGCGATTTGCGCGGCAGAACTCCGGTTTCACAAATATTCTGGATGTCCCCTTTGAGTTTCCTCGTTTCGGTATTGAATCTCTCCCGATACCGGTTTCCGGTGATCATCCTTTATTTCATGGAGCGGTGGCGAACCCTTCCAGTCGACCGAGCCACCCGTTGAAATGCGGGCATCGATCGCGAATCAGCTGAAGCCCGATGCGTTCCGTAACCGTGGGGCCGTGCAGCGGTTTCCGGTACGCGGGAAAGAGCGCTTTGATTCGGGCAGCGGGATTGTAGCCGGGACGTTCGTTGATCTGTTCAGGCGTCTGCACGCTGTTGCAGACGGCGGCAAACTGCGCTTGCTTTGCCGGGTCGGTCATCACCCCGGGCAGCGTGGTTGGGCACGAGAAAACCCACGCTTCGAACTCGTGCAGGGCCAGGAATGGAAGGAAACGCCCATCGTTGAAATGAGTCGCCAAGGCGATTTCGACATGCTGGATTCGAGCGAAGGGATTAGCCGTTGCCGGTCGATCGCTCAGGCCAGGGAAATCGTCGGGAAGTCGGTAGTAGTCGAGCATGGTCGTGACCAGCGCGCCGCCTCCAGCCCCACCAAGTAAGCTGCGCAGGTCGGACTCGAACTTCTCAAAGCTGGTCACGCCGCCTTTGAAGTTAGGCCCACTCTTCACCACTTTGGTCGTCAGGAGCGTGGGAGTGATGTGCAGATCAAGAGCAGACAGGCGCGGCGCCAGCACATCCTTGACGAACCGCTCCTCGGTCTGCCCTTCGACAAGAATCAGCGCGCGTTTCATGGGCGCGCCCCGAGCAGATTTTTCTCCCACAATTCGCCGAGGGCATAATTCTCGAGCCAGTCGCTTCGGTCGGCGCTGTTGAGTTGTCGGAACACGCTCTGGCCGTCCTCGCGATCGACCGTCCAGACATCTTCGGGCGTAAACTGGTTGACGAGCGTGACCGACTGCGTGGCGACGATGACCTGCGTGCGCTCGGCGGCGGACGACAGCATGTTCGCCAGCACGGTGATCGCGGCGGGGTGCAAGCCAAGCTCCGGCTCATCGAGCAGGACGAGCGGCGGGAGGTCGGGCTGAAGGAGTAAGACCGACAGACAAATGAACCGCAGCGTGCCGTCGGAAAGCGACGATGCGTTGAAGTACGCGTCGCTGCCACGCTCCATCCATTCGAGGCGAATCTTCGTCGGATTCAAGCGCGACGGGGCGAGTTGGAACTGGTCGAAGAACGGCGCAATCTGGCGGACCGTGTCCTGAATCAGGCTGAAATGTTGCGGCTTCTGCTGCTGAAGGTAATAGAGAAAGGCCGCCAGGTTCTCGGCCTGTGGGCGAAAGACGCGATTGTCTTCGACGTCGGAAAGCCCCTTGGCGGCGGCGGTGTCGCTGGTGTCGTGAAAGTGATAGACGCGATAGCTTTCGAGGTCGCTGAGGATTTGCCGCGGGCACATGTGTCTCATTTCCTTCAGACGCGATTCCCTTGTGCCCGACGCCACTGGCCAATCGTACGGTTTGCTGGGATACCGCGCCTTGTCGTGGTAATAGGCAACCTCTTCGCCAATAAATAACGAATCGTCGTCCGCACCCGTCAAGCGAACGCGATAGCGATTCATCGTGTTGCCCTGCCCGAACTCGACATCGATCTCCGTCTGCGGAGATCTCCTGCGTCCGTAATAGAGGAGCGTGTCCGCGCCGCCCTTCAGCTGCGTGTATCCGCCCAGATTCTGGCCGACGATCTCTTTGAGGAAGCGGAAAACGCCGATCAGATTCTATTTGCCCGAGCCGTTGCCGCCGATGAATACGTTGAGCGGGCGCAGGAGCAGTTCCTGCTCGCGGATCGACTTGAAGTTCGTGACTTTCAGCCGCTGAAGTGTTCGCATTTCAATCCGGTCGCTTGTCGAACGCTGTCCACGCGTCGAATTGTATCCGCTGTAAAGAAGTGCGGATATAGTCAGCATGCGAGCCCTCTCCATCCGCCAACCTTACGCCGAGTTGATCCTGCCCGGGATGGGCCGGGGAGCAAGGCCTGGCCGCCCGAAGGGGTTATCGTCGGGTCGGACGTCATCGGCGAGTGCAGAGAAGTGGCCAGTCTCCTATCACCGGTTAGGGGCAAAACGGAAACGTAACACTTCAGCCGCCTGCAACGTTCGGCGCTTGTAAGGTATTGCGCTTTTGATTTGGATAGCGTACATCATGTCCTCTGAGACACACCACCCAACCAACTGAGTTCGACACACTGCTGGCGGCGCTGCTCCAGGGCGC
>JBBSLV010000188.1:0-7545 GCA_038233535.1 Tepidisphaerales bacterium
CTCGTGCCCTTCTTCCCTGAACCCTGAACCCCGAACCCTGAACCCTTCCCCGGCCCCTCTCTTCCCCGCCGTCGGGATGGTCTGTTCCGGCGGGCACACGGCGATGTATCGCGTCGGCGCCTGGGACGACGTGGAACTCCTCGGCACGACGATCGACGATGCGGTGGGCGAGGCGTACGACAAGGTCGCCGCCATTCTCGGCCTCGCGTATCCCGGCGGGCCGATCGTCGACGCACTCGCCGCCGAAGGCGATCCCAAAGCCGTGGCGTTCCCCCGCACGTACCTGAACCGCGACTCCCTCGACTTTTCCTTCAGCGGCTTGAAGACGGCGGTGCTGTATCACGTCCGCGGCGTGCCGGGTCAGAATAAGCCCGGGCCGACGATGACCGACCAGCACCTGCGCGACGTGTGCGCGAGCTTCCAGGCCGCGTGCGTCGCCGTCATCACGAAGAAGCTGCGCCGCGCGCTGACGCGGCGGACGAACGCGAGGAGCGTGGTACTCGGGGGGGGCGTTTCGGCAAATCGCGGTTTGCGCGCGGCGCTGGCGAACTTCGACGTGCCCGTCCACTTCCCCAGGCTGGCGTACTGCACCGACAACGCCGCCATGAGCGCGGGATTGGCGGAGGTTCACTACCGCGCCGGAAGATTCGCCTCGCTCGACCTCGACGCGGTGACCTACAGCGCCTTCGCGCGATAGCGCCTCCCGTTTGGCCGGCGTCGTCAGACGCTGTTCTTCTTCTCCACGGGAAGAACCGCGTCTGGCGACGCCGGCTAAACGAGTGACAAGATGCGCGGCGTACGAGTATTATTTACGCGCATGTCCCATCCGAAGCGCATCAGCGAGCTTCCACCCCTCCCCCCGCGTCCCCTCGATGGTCACAAGGGTCTCTTCGGTCGTGTGCTCATCGTTGGCGGGAACGACGGGATGATCGGCGCCCCGGCGTTCGCGGGGGCGTCATCGCTCCGGACCGGCGCGGGGCTTGTGCAGCTTGCGGTGCCGCGGTCGATCCTGTCGGCGGCGCTGTCGATCACGCCCGAATGCATTGGCCTGGGGCTGGGCAAGGGTGCGGGGAAGGAAGGGCTGCTGACGGCGGGTGAGAAGGCCGACGCGATCGTCATCGGCCCGGGCCTTGGTCAGACGCCCGAGGCGATGGGGCGATTGACGCGCCTCATCCGGTTGGAGAAACCGATGGTCGTCGACGCCGACGGTCTCAATCTGCTCGCGAAGCAGAAGACCTGGCCAAAGTATTTTAAGGCCAATGCCGTGCTCACGCCGCATCCCGGCGAGATGGGACGGCTCGCGAAGTTGTTCGGTCGCGATGACGTGCCGGAGGATGACGCAGGCCGGATCGACCTTGCGTGTGAGGCTGCCGAAGCGTTCGGGCAGGTGATCGTGCTGAAAGGGAATCGAACGGTCGTCGCGGATGGGTCGCGCGTTTTCGTCAACACGACCGGCAACAGCGCCCTCTCGAAGGCGGGAACGGGTGACGTCCTGTGCGGCATCCTCGGCACGTTGCTCGCGCAGAGGATGGACCGGTTCGACGCCGCTTGTGCGGCCGCCTGTTTGCACGGGTTGGCGGGGCAGATCGCGGGGGAGCGGCTGGGGTTGCGCGGGGTGCTGGCGCGCGACGTCATCGAGGCGATTCCGGTGGCAATTAAACGCTATGAAGAACGATATGGCGGATAAACTGCGAAACCGCAAGCGACGCCCCGACCGCCGCGGCGGAACGGCAGTCGCTTGCGGTTTCGCAATGTCACTGCGACGCGTTAGAGGTTCACCCGCCCCTGCTGAAGCGCCTCGTACGCGAGATAGCCGATCACCCCAACTGCAACCAGCGCCGCGATCGAGAGGAAAATCGCGATGGCGAGCATCGTCGTGAACCGGTTGCCCTGGCGCTGGAGGATGCGCTCGAGCTCGCCGTCGCGCGAGTTGAGGTTGTCGCGCATCTGCGACAACACCTGCGCGCTCTGCTCGGATGTCTTGCTCACCGACTCCATCGCGTTACCGACGATGCCGAGGTTGTCGGCCATCCGCGCATCCTGATTGTTCAGCGATTCCACGCGCTCGCCCAGCGCATCGAGCGTCGAGCGGTGCTGCGCGTCGGCGTCGCTGATGCGCCCGAGGATGTCGGCAAGCTTCTGCTGCTGGCCGTTCTGATGCTCGATCTGCTGGTGGATCGCCTTGAGCGTTTCGCTCTGCACGCGGCTGCTGTCGGGGAGCGTTTGCAGTGTCTGCGGGAGCTGGGAGAGCGTCTGGACGAGCTGGTCCTGGCGATCGTTTTGCTTCTCGAGGTTGTCGCGGATCGATCCCATCAGATCGGTCAGCGTGTCGAACCCCTGCTGGAGGTTGTTGATGGCGGCGTCGCGCTTGGCCCAGGGGCGGAGGAAGGTGCTGCGCGGCTCGAGTCCCGTGCCGGCGCCATCGCCCGTGCCCGCGTGCCCGTGCACTTCGCCCCCATGAACCTCACGTTGGAGCGGCAGGTTGCCGTTGTCCCCGGAGGCCGCGTCCTTTTTGAACCATCGGCCGATGCGCGAAATAAACGTGTCGGTTTCCATGCTCATAGTCTGCCCGTCCCTGGCTGGTTTGACACTCGTCGTCGACTGGTTTGACACTCGTACGGAGCAACTTTACCATCCGCGCGCGATGGGTCAACGCCGCGCCGAAACCTTGCGATTTTTTTTTACGCTGACCCTGCTGGCCGTCACCACACTGGGGTGTGACCGCTCTGCCGTCACCGGGCCGACCCCTCAATCCGCCACGCAACGCACCGGGGAAAAAACGGTCGCCTCACTCGTACCGGCGGCCACCGACATGATCGTCGCGATGGGTTTACGCCGGCGTCTCGTCGCAGTGAGCAACTGGGATGCCGAACGACCGAAAATCGCCAATCTCCCGCGCGTCGGCGATTACCGCACGGTCGATTGGGAGAAACTGGCGGCGCTGCGACCGGACGTGATGATCGTGCAGTGGGCGCCGGACAAGATGCCGCCCGGCGTGTCCGAGCGCGCGGCGGAGCTGAACATCCAGCTCATCAACCTCCGCATCGTCCACCTCGACGAAATCTTCACCGCCCTGGAAAAGCTCGGCGACACCCTCGGCGAGCGCAAGAAAGCCGACGCCACCGCCCGCGACCTCCACCGCCGGCTCGATGGGGTCCGCGCCGCCGTCGCGGGCAGGCCGCCCGTGCGCACGCTCATCTCGCGCAGCGAGTCCCCACTGGCGGTGGTGGGCGGGGGGAACTTCATGAACGACCTGCTCACCATCGCCGGCGGGCGCAACGTCATCGAGGGCGGCGACAATTCCTACCCCAACATCGACGTCGAGCGCCTCATTGCCCTGAACCCGGAGGTCATCATTCACCTGCTCCCCGGCGAATCGCCACAGGTGATCGAGCGGGCGAAATCGTTCTGGTGGTCGCACCCCGAGCTGACGGCCGTGAAGAGCGGGCGCGTCTACTACGAGACGGAGTCGTACATGCTGCTCCCCGGCCCGCTCGTGGGGAAGGTGGCCCAGCGGCTGGCGACGCTGCTGCACCCGGGCGTGACGTTCCCCGACGAGGTCGCGACGACCATGCCCGCAGGCGAGAAGGGGTACGCCTGGTGAATCGGCTTGCGGCGAGCTCAGTCGAGCCGTGGAGCGGCGAGCGCCTTGTCCTGACCGTCGCGGCGTGCGCGGCGGGTTGGGCGATCGTCGCGCTCGCGTGCCTGGCCGTCGGCTCGACGGGCGAGATCGGCTGGCCGTCCAGGGACATCCTCCACATCCGCCGGGAGTACGTCCTGCTCGCATCCCTCGTCGGCGCGGCGCTGGCGTGCGCGGGCGTGGCGTATCAGGCGATCCTCCGCAACCCGCTCGCCGACCCCTACCTGCTGGGCGCCAGCTCCGGCGCGATGCTCGCGACGTACCTCTGGCAGTTCCCCGCGATGCTGGGGGCGATCGCGCTCGGCGAGCAGTTGTTTTCGTTCGTCGGCGCGCTCGCGGCCGTCGGCGTTGTCTTTGCCATTGCCAGCCGCGGGGGGCGGCTTGAGCCGATCACGCTCCTGCTCGTGGGTGTGATCGTCAACGCCGTCAACGGCTCGGTCTTTCTCCTGATCAACGCGCTGGTGAAAGACCCCGCGACGCCCGGCGGGCCGCTAATGTTCCTCGTCGGCGGGCTTCAGACCAACCTCCGCCCGGCGCAAATCTACAGCGCCGCGGCGATCATCGCCGGCGGCTGGATGGTTTTGCTGTACATCACGGGGCAGTTGAACGTCGCGACGCTGGGCGAGGGCGAGGCGACGGCGCTGGGGGTGCGGATTCACCCGCTGCGCTGGGTCGCGCTGATCACCGCCACGCTCGTCACCGCTTCGGCCGTCGCGGTCAGCGGGCCGATTGGGTTCATCGGGCTCGTCTGCCCGCACCTCGGGCGGCTGATCGTCGGAAACGATCAGCGCAAGCTCCTTCCGCTGGCGACGGCGCTGGGCGCGAGTTTGTTGTGCATCGCCGACGCAGCATCACGCTGGCTCGCGCGCGACACTGCTGCGGGCACGGCGCTGCCCGTCGGCGTGCTCACCGGGCTGCTCGGCGGGCCGTTCTTCCTCCTGCTCCTGTGGCGCAACGCCAGGAGCCTCGCCACGACCGAGGGCGGGCGATGACCACGACGATCACGGCGACACCGCTCCTGCACGCGACGAACGTCTCCTTCGCCTACGGCGACAAGCCCGTTCTCCGCGAGGTCCGGGTCGCCCTCGCCCCCGGCGAAGTCGTCGCGCTCATCGGCCCCAACGGCAGCTGCAAGAGCACGCTGATCAAAACCCTCCTCGGCCACCTGCCCGCGACCGGCGACGTGACGTGGGACGGGAAATCCATTCGCGCGTGGCGGCGGCGCGATCTCGCCCGGCTGGTCGCATATCTCCCACAGTCGCCAACGTTCGACCCGCAGCAGCGCGTCGCGGACGTGCTGCGGATGGGCCGCGCGCCGTACTGGGGACCGTTCGGACTGGAATCAACACGCGACGTCGAGGTGGTGCAGCGCGTCATCGACGAACTGCACCTGAACGAATGGACGACGCGGCGGATGGACGAAATCTCCGGCGGGCAACGCCAACTCGTCTACGTCGCCCGCGCGCTCATTCAGGAACCCCGCGCGCTGCTCCTTGACGAACCAAACACCTACCTCGACCTCCGCCATCAGGTGGAGCTGGGCCGGCTCATGCGCCGGCTGGCGCGCGAGCGCTCGTTGGGATTGCTCGTCGCGTCCCACGACCTGAACCTGGCGGCCGCGTTCGCGGATCGGCTGGTGTTGCTCCAGGACGGAGCGGTTGCCGCGGACGGCCCGCCGGATGAAGTGCTCGATCCGGAATTGCTCACGCGCGTGTATGGCGTGCGGATGGAGCGGCTGACGCGCGAGGGCAAACCGCCACTGCTCGTCCCCGACGCCCAAGGGCGGTGACGCCCCTGCCCCAGTGGCATGGGCATCCTGCCCATGGATGCGTGTACACACGCACATCGGGCGCAGCTCGATTCAGCCCGCCGCGCCGGCGGCTCTTCGTGTTTCTTACGAGAAGCGGAAAAGATCGCTCCGCGATTGCTGATCGTCGCTCCGCGTCGAGCGTGCGGGTACGCACGCCCATGGGCAGGATGCCCATGCCACTTTATGTGTGATAATCCGCATTGATCGTCACGTACTCCTTCGACAGGTCGCACGTCCAGATCGTCGCGTCGCCACGACCTGCCCGGCAGTCGAGGTCGATCTTCACTTCCGGCGCCTTCAGCGCCTCGCTCACGACGTTCGGATCGAAGGTGATCGGCCGGCCCGCGCGGAACACAACCGTGCCTTGCAGCGTCAGCACGCACTTTTCCGGATCGAACACAACGCCTGCATACCCCGCGGCCGAGACGATTCTTCCCCAGTTCGGATCGTTCCCGTGCATCGCGCACTTCACCAGCGGCGAATCCGCGATCGCCCGCGCCATCGCCCGGGCGGCGGCGACGCTCTTCGCGTGGCGGACGGTCACCGTGACGACCTTCGTCGCGCCTTCCCCATCGGCGGCGATTTGATAGGCGAGCGACCGGCACACCTCATCCAGCGCGGCGGCGAATGCTTTCACGTCCTTCGGCGACGAGATTTTCGCGCCGCCTGCGCCGCTGGCGAGGATGCAGGCCGTGTCGTTGGTGCTCGTGTGGTCGTCCACGGTGACGGCGTTGAAGCTCCCGTCGCTCGCGCTTTCCAGCAGCTTCCGCAGCAGCGGCGCAGCGATGGCGGCGTCGGTCGTGAGGTACGCCAGCATCGTCGCGTGCAGCGGATTTTTTGATGACGATGATGATGCCGACGTGCCCGGTCCCCCCAGCGACATGCGCGGGCCGATCATCCCGCTGCCCTTACACACGCCGGCGAGCGTGACCGTCTGTTTGCCGACCTTGAACGACGTCGCGGCGGCCTTGCGCTTCAGGTCCGTCGTGAGAATGGCGGCGGCGAAGAGCTGCGCGTGCTCGCGCGAGTCGCCGAGGTACTGGCCGGCTTCGACGATGCCGCGCTCGAGCTTTTTCATCGGCAGCAGGTGACCGATGATGCCCGTCGACGACGGGAGGATCTCATTCCGCTTGCACTTTGCGATCGTCGCCGCCAGCTCGCACATGCGCAGCGCGTCACGTTCGCCTTGTTTGCCCGTGCAGGCGTTGGCGTTGCCGGCGTTGACGACCACGCCGCGGAGCTTGCCGGACTTCACGTGATCGCGGCCGATCTTCACCGGGGCGGCGAAGACCTTGTTCGTCGTGAACACCGCCGCCGCGCCGGCGGGGGCATTGCACAGGAGCAGCCCGACGTCGGGGGTCTGCTTGATCTTGATCCCCGCGTACACGCCCGCCGCCCGGAAACCGGCGGGGGAGAGCAGATGCAATTCGGCCATGGATACTGCGTCCTTCTTGCCTGAACCATAGGATGAACCGCGACATGCGAAGGCGCGACGGAAAACACGAAGCAATTCAATTCATAGAGATGAATTCGTCGTGCCTTCCTTCGCGCCTTCGCGTGGTTGTGATTGCGTTGTCACCCCTGCTTCGCCAACTCCGCCTCCAGCTCCGCGAGCTGGTCCTGCGTTTGTTTCACCAGATGCGACGGCGCCTTCGCGACGTACGACGGGTTCGCCAGCCGGCCTTTCATCGCACCGATGCTTTTCACCAGCTCGTCGCGGCGCTTGGCGTTGCGCTCGCGGTCGGCGCTTTCATCGAGGAGGCCTTCGACGAAGATCTCGCAGCCGGCCGCGTTCGCGCGGGCCGCGTTGGCGGGGGGTGCGAGGTTGGGCTTCACCTGACTCAGCGCGCAGATCGCCAGCAGCTCGATGATTTCCCGGTTGTCTTCGATTGTCCGCGCGGCGTCGCCGGGGGCGGAGATGGAGACCGTGACGCGTCTGTTCGGGTCGGCCTTGTACTCGTTGCGGAGGTTGCGGATGGCGCCGATGATGTCCTGAAGCTTGGGGAACAGCACTTCGGCCGCTTCCGAGAACTCACCCACCTTGGGCCACGCGGCTTTGATCAACCGTGCGCTGGGCGGGCATTCCAACCGGCCC
>JBBSLV010000189.1:0-7531 GCA_038233535.1 Tepidisphaerales bacterium
GCGCCCTGGAGCAGCGCCGCCAGCAGTGTGTCGAACTCAGTTGGTTGGGTGGTGTGTCTCAGAGGACATGATGTACGCTATCCAAATCAAAAGCGCAATACCTTACAAGCGCCGAACGTTGCAGGCGGCTGAAGTGTTACGAGATCCGTATGCCGAGAAAGCCCGTTACGCCGTCCCCCGTCTACCAGATCAAAATCACGCTTCTCGGCGTAAAGCCCGCCATTTGGCGGCGGATTCTCGTCGACCCGAACTTCACGCTCGAGGAACTTCATTGGGTCATTCAGGCGGCCATGCCTTGGACGAACTCGCATCTGCATCAGTTCTCCGACAAGGATGGGAAGTACTATTCCGATCCCCGTTTCGAATTGGAAGACGTCGAGGACGAGACGCGCACCGAGTTGAGGTTGCTGCTCGTCAAGCCGAAAGACCGCATCGTTTACGAGTACGACTTCGGGGACGGTTGGCAGCACGGGATCGAATTGGAAAAAATTCTTCCGGCCGAGCCGAAGCAGCGGCTGCCCGCGTGCGTTGCAGGCAAGCGTGCGGCGCCGCCCGAAGACTGCGGCGGGCCCTGGGGCTACGCGGAACTGCTCGCGGCGCTCAAGAACCCGAAACGCGAGGAATCTCACGAGCGATTGGAGTGGGTCGGCGGGAAATGGGATCCGGCCGCGTTCGAACCGGCGGATTTCGCACGGCATTCGCGTCGGCTGGGTTTGCGATGAAGTTAAAAAAAACCCATGTGCCTCTGGACGAATGGCGCGATACGATGCTGTTCGCGGCACCCCGTGCCGCATGGGTCTTATTTCACCGAAAGGAGATGTGCATGCGTAAGTCCATCGCTTCAGTCGCGTTGTTCGCATTGGTCGCCGGGTTCGTCACGACGGTCTGGGCGCAGGCCAAGCCCGAGAGCAAGACGGTCGAGGGGGAGCTGGTTGACATGTGGTGTTTCTCGAAGGGCGGCATGAAGGGCGACGGCCATGCCGCGTGCGGGGAAAAGTGCGCCGCCAGCGGCATCCCCACCGGCGTCCTCGTCGACGGCAAGGCGATGACGCTCGTGACCAACCCCGAGCCGCTGGCGGCGTCGGTTGGACGCACCGTCCGCGTGACCGGAACGGTCAACGCCGACAACAACGTCATCCTGCCGGCCAAGGTCGAGGTGAAGAAGGATGACAAGTGGGAAGAAGTGAAGCTGGAGGACCAGCACCACAAGTGATTGATTGCCCGCGGGCGAACCGTCCGCGTCGCCATAGCGTGAGCCGCACGATCCCCGCCGCCTCCGGACGGCGGGGCTTGTTTTTGGTAGTGTCACGAGTGGCGCCCATGTGAAGCACGAGACGACAGGGCCGCGCGAAGCGGGCGTCATTCCCACCTGAACAACCGCTTCGCGTTGGCCGTCGTCAACCGGTCGATCTCCGCCACCGTCGTGCCACGCGCGTCGGCCAGCGTCCGCGCGACGTGAATGACCATCGCCGGCTCGTTGATCTTCTGCTTGCGCATGGGCTCGGGGGTGAGGTACGGCGCATCGGTCTCGATGAGAATGCGGTCGTCCGACGCCCCCCCGGCCGCCTCACGCAGCGCGTCATTTTTCTTGAAAGTGACGGCCCCGGTGAAGCCGATCAGGTGGCCCGCGGCGACGATTCTTCGCGCTTCGTCGGGCGTGCCGGTGAAGCAGTGGAAGACCGCGCGGATCGACGGGAAGTCGCCCATCAGCGCCAGGCAATCGTCCACCGCCTCGCGGCAGTGGATGACGACCGGCATGTCACGCTCGACGGCCAATCCCAACTGCGCGCGGAACACGGCGTGCTGATGTGGGCGCGGCGTATAATTGTGGAAATAATCCAGCCCCATCTCCCCCATCGCCACAACTCCATTGCCGATCGCAGTAAGGAACAGCTCGAGCTGCGCCACATCCGCCGCCGTCGCGGTGTTAGCGTGGTTGGGATGAATGCCGACCGTGCATCGTACGTTGGCGTGATCGCGGCACAGCTCGACGCACGCCCGCGAGTCGGCGATGTCCGTCGCGACCGTCACCATCTCCGTGACGCCCCCCTTCGCCGCCCGCGCGAGCACGTCGGGCAACTGCCGCAGCAGGTTTTCGTCGGTGAGATGGCAGTGGGTGTCAATCATGTGGAGTAGTTGCTGGTTGCGGGTTGCTGGCAACCAGCAACCAGCAACTGCTCAAAACGTCGCCTCAAACGCATTTTGCGTATGCCGGATCTGCGGTTCTCTGCCTTGCGGCCAGACGATGGCGATGACGTCGAACCGCGCGGGCGGCTGGGGGGTGCCGTAGCGGCTGAGGTAGAACTTGCCGGCCTTGGTCAGTTGGTGGTGTTTCCGCGGATTAACCTGCTCTTCGGGGGTCGGGTCGTCGTAAGCGCGCGTCTTGACCTCGACGAACACAAGCGTACCGCCGTCGCGGGCGACGATGTCGATCTCCCCGAGGTCGCAGCGAAAGTTGCGGACAATGATCTTGTACCCCAGGTTGCGCAGGTAACGGGCGGCGACGTTCTCCCCGCGGTCGCCCAGGGCATCCCGTTTTTTGGGCTTGATCGGACCGTCGCCGTCGTCGGTCGTGCCGGTGAAGAGATTTTGCAGCCAATCGAACATCGCGGCGGGAGAGTATCGCCGCGTGGTCGGGGGAGGCAAGGTGACGGGGGGGGAAGTAGCCAGAAGCCAGGCAGGAGGAGGGGCGTGAACATTTTTCCGGGCCACTCTAATTGTTTTGCCATGCGCAGGTTGCCCAATAAGTCGATCGCCCCCTGTCAAGGGGCACAACTCCCGATATTACCCCGAAATGGCTCGGCCCGGAAAATCGCGCACGCCCGCTTGACGCTTGACGGCGATCCGCATTTTTTCCTTGAACCTCCCCCGGACCGGGCGTACCGTTTCCCTTTCAATCTTTCCCCGGCACCAGACAGGAGGTCTGCATGAATCTTCAGTCGTACCTCGATGAAATGGGAATCCACTACCGCGTCACCAAACACCCCGACGCCTTCACTGCCCAGGACTTGGCCGCCGCCGAGCACATCCCCGGGCGGAAGGTGATCAAGCCCGTGGTGGTGCGCGCGGATGGTGAATTCGTGATGTGCGCGCTTCCGGCGTCGTACAAGATCGACCTCAGTGAACTGCGCCACCAACTGCAATGCGAGGAAGTGCAGTTGGCCGACGAGCGGTCGCTTCAGGAGATTTTCCGGGACTGCGAGCTGGGCGCCGAGCCCCCGATCGGCCGGCTTTACGGTTTGCCCACGCTGATGGACGAATCGCTCTTCGCCGACGACCGCGTGACGTTCCAGGCCGGGACGCACAGCGACGCGGTGACGATGACGCTCGCCGATTACCGCCGGGTGGCACAGCCCGAAGTGGCATACTTTGGCCGGCACATTTAACCGTACGCGAGGCGCACAATTGTCAATCTCCGTCGCGGGATGACAGGCGGCATTTAGAGGCGCACGGACGTTTTCAGGGCTGACAGATGCCGCCGTGCCGCGCAGAGTGCGCGGTATGGCAAAGAAGGAATCCCCCAAAACCGTCAATCCTCCGCAGCAGCAGTCGCGTCGTCCGGGCCTGGAGTCGGAAATGCGCCCCCGTCCCAAGGCGGACGATGCGAAGCACAAGGGCGCGAACAAGCTGCGCGGGAAGGTCGCGTTAATCACTGGCGGCGACAGTGGCATCGGCCGGGCCGTGGCGGTCGCGTTCGCCAAGGAGGGAGCGGACATCGGTTGCCTGTACCTCAATGAGCACACAGACGCGGCGGAAACCAAGCGCATGGTCGAGCAGCACGGGCGAAAGTGTTTGCTCGTGCCCGGGGACATCGGCTACGAGAGCTTCTGCCGCCAGGCCGTCGAGCGCGTCGTCAAGGAGCTCGGGCGGCTCGATGTTCTGATCAACAACGCCGCCGAGCAGCATCCGCAGGAGAGCATCGAGGACATCGAGCGCGAGCAGCTCGAGCGCACTTTCCGCACGAACATCTTCTCGATGTTCTTCCTGACCAAGGCGGCGATGAAGCATCTGGGCGAAGGCTCGACGATCGTGAACACCACGTCGGTGACGGCCTACCGCGGGAGCAAGGAGCTGCTCGACTACGCGTCGACAAAAGGCGCCATCGTCGGATTTACGCGGGCGCTGGCGTTGAACCTGGCGGAAAAGAAAATCCGCGTGAACGCGGTGGCGCCGGGTCCGATCTGGACCCCGCTCATCCCCAGCACGTTCGACAAGCAGAAGGTCGCCAAGTTCGGCTCCGACGTCCCGATGAAACGGCCGGGCCAACCGGAGGAAGTGGCGGCGTGTTTCGTCTTCCTCGCCTCGGATGACGCGTCCTATTTGACAGGTCAAACGATTCACCCCAACGGCGGCGAGATCATCAACGGATGACCGCGCCGTCGCGCGGCAACAGGCGCTGACAGGAGGTCGGGATGGGTAAGCTTAAGATGCTCGGCACCATCGGATTGATCGCCGGCGCGACGTGCGCCGCCCGGCAGACGATCCGGCGGTCGCGCCACATGGAACTCCGCGGCCGCGTGGCGCTGGTCACCGGCGGGTCGCGCGGGCTGGGCCTGATCCTTGCGCGGCTCCTCGTGTCACAGGGCGCGCGCGTCGCGATCTGCGCGCGCGATGAAGCCGAACTGAACCGCGCGAAGCGCGAGCTGGAATCGATGGGCGGCGACGTGCTGGCCGTGCAGTGCGACGTCACCGTTAAGGCGCAGGTCGACGAGATGATCCGCGGCGTCATCGGCCACTTCGGGCAGCTCGACGTGCTGATCAACAATGCCGGCGTCATCACCGTCGCGCCGATGGAGGAGATGACGCTTCTCGATTACGAGGAGGCGATGCAGACGCATTTCTCCGGCCCGCTCTACACGACGCTGGCGGCGCTGCCGGCGATGCGCGGGCGGCGGCAGGGACGGATCGTCAACATCGCGTCGATCGGGGGAAAGGTTCCCGCGCCGCACCTGCTGCCGTACACGGCGAGCAAGTTCGCGCTCGTTGGCTTCTCCGAAGGGCTGCGCGCGGAGGTGGCGAAAGACAACGTCTTCGTGACCACGGTGGTGCCCGGGCTGTTCCGAAGCGGCAGCCCGCGCAACGCGATCTTCAAGGGGCGCCATCACGAGGAGTACGCCTGGTTCGCGACGGCCGACGCGACGCCGGGGATGTCAATTGACCCGAACGACCTGGCCGAGCGAATCCTTGAAGCCGCCCGCTACGGACAGGCGGAGCTGATCACTCCACTGCCCGCGTGGATCGGGGCGAAGCTGCACGGGCTGTTCCCCGGACTCTCGGCGGAGCTGTCGGCAATCGTCAACCAGCTCCTGCCCAAGCCCGGCGGGATCGGCCCGCGCCGCGCGCGGGGATACGAGAGCAGTTCGGGGCTTGTCCCGCGGTACGCGAACGACATCAACACATCGGCCGCTCGCGCCAACAATGAGATCGGGTAGGCTCCGGCTGCCGACATCGACCGGCGCGCATCTCGCAGCCATGTCATCCTGAGATACTCCGAAGGATCTCTGGCGCTCGATAGCGGGAGATCCTTCGGAGTACCTCAGGATGACAATAGCCCAGGGACGACGACGACCCACGCATGGCGCGTCGAAGGCGAAGAAGACGAAGGCGCAGACGACCGAAGACCCCGGTCGGCTCGCCGTCGCCGTCGCGGAGAGCAAGCAGACGGCCAAAGACGCCGGCCTGCGGTACGTCTCCGATGAATCGCCGGGGATCACGCGCGTGAAGGCGGGGAAGGGGTTCGCGTACGTCTCATCCGACGGCAAGCGGATCAAGGATGACGTAGCGCTCGCGCGCATCAAATCCCTCGCCATCCCCCCAGCCTATCGCGACGTGTGGATCTGCGCGGATGCGAATGGGCATATCCAGGCCGTCGGGCGCGACGCGCGCGGGCGGAAGCAGTATCGGTATCACGCGCGCTGGCGTGAGGTGCGCGATGAGAACAAGTACGACAGGCTGATCGCGTTCGCCAAAGCGCTGCCGAAGATCCGCGCGCGGACGAAGCGGGACTTGAAGCAGCCCGGCCTGCCGCGCGAGAAGGTGCTGGCGGCGGTCATCCAACTGATGGAGAAGACGCTCATTCGCGTCGGCAACGATGAGTACGCGAGAACGAACCAGTCGTACGGCCTGACGACGCTCCGGGACAAGCACGCGACCGTGAAGGCGGGCAAGGTGCAGTTCCAGTTCAAGGGCAAGCACGGGATCGGTCACGAGATCGAATTGGACGATCCGCGGCTCGCCAGAATCGTCAGGGATTGCCAGTATCTCCCAGGCTATGAGTTGTTTCAGTACGTCGATGACGACGGCGTCGTGCACGACGTCGGCTCGGCCGACGTGAATGAATATCTCCGTGAAATCGCCGGCGAGGAGTTCACCGTCAAGGATTTCCGGACCTGGGCGGGCACGGTGCTGGCGTCGCAGGCGCTGCGGGAACTGGAGACGTTCGACACGCAGGCGGCGGCGAAGCGCAACGTCGTGGCGGCCGTGGAGAAAGTGGCGGAGCAACTCGGAAACACCCGAGCGGTGTGTCGGAAATGTTACATTCACCCGGCGGTGTTGAACGCCTATCTCGACGGGAGTCTGGTCGAAACGCTGAAACAGCGCGCAGCCGACATGGCACGGTCGATGAAGAAGCTGCGTCCCGAGGAGTCGGCGGTGCTCGCGCTGCTCCAGCGCCGGTTGGCGTCGACGAGCTGAAATCCCTTCGTTTCATCGCTCCTGATGGATTAAACCTATTCGCCACGGAGCACACGGAGAGATTTCATCGGTTTGGTCGCATTCTCCGTGATCTCCGTGGGCTCCGTGGTGATCTCTGCACGGTTGATCGGGAGGAGCGGACGGAAAGTCACCGCGCGGCGCGGCATCGGTCGTTTTTGCGCTGCCCTCGCGCAGGACGCGCGTACCGATGCGGTCCAGCCCGCTTTTGCCGAACACCTTTCCTCGCTTATGGTCACGGCATAACATTTGCCGATATCGTTCTCAGTGACGTGTTGACTGCGAGCGCGCGGGTGTCACAATCAGGCCGGACAATTCAGTGCCGGTGGTTGTGTGCCCGGAGTCAACCGCGCGAGACGAGAAAGGATCACGTCCATGGCCGGTCCTCAATTCTTTACGCCTCAAAAGCGTCCCGCACCGTCCCAGCCGATCCGCAAGTTCACCCTGGAGCAGGCGAACAAATCGCTCGCGCTGGTGAAGCGGATCGTGGCCGACATCGTGAGCACGCACGAGCGTGCGACGAAGCACCAGCTTCGGCTGGAAAAGGCCAGGGGCTCGGATCAGTCGGGCGCTCAGCGTGAGCTGGATGCGTCGGTCGATCGCTTGCAGGATCTCGTCGATGAGTTAAGCGACGTGGGCTGCGAGTTGAAGGATTACCAGACGGGCTTGATCGACTTCGTTGGCCGCCACGACGGCCGCGACGTCTACCTCTGCTGGAAGCTCGGCGAGGAAAAGATCACCCACTGGCATGAGCTTGACGGCGGCGTCGCGGGTCGCAAGCCCGTGTCGCAACTGCGCGAGCGCGCCTGATCGCACGCGA
>JBBSLV010000190.1:0-7499 GCA_038233535.1 Tepidisphaerales bacterium
CCCAGCGCGACGAGAACCAACTGCACGCCGCCGTCGTGGAGCTGGTGGCCAAGACCGATGCCCGAATCAAGTACTCGACCGTGCAGAACTGGTATCCGGGCGACGCCGATGGGAAGGGTGGGATCTACAACTTCGTGACCAAGCGCGGCGCCTGCCGCGGTCGAAACAGCAAGATCACCTGGACGCAGGTCGAAACCGGCTCGGCCATCACGTGGAAGTACCCATCGTGCATCCTCCAGGGTGACAACAGCGTCGGCGAGTTTTATTCCGTCGCGCTGACGAACAACTTCCAGCAGGCCGACACCGGCACGAAGATGATCCACATCGGCAAGAACACCAAATCGACGATCGTGTCGAAGGGGATCAGCGCCGGCCAGGGTCAGAACACGTACCGCGGCCTGGTGAAGATCCTCAAGGGCGCACAGAACAGCCGCAACTACACGCAGTGCGACTCGCTGCTGCTGGGCAACAAATGCGGCGCGCATACCAGCCCGTACATCGAGGTGCGCAACACCACCAGCCGCGTCGAGCACGAGGCCAGCACCAGCAAGATCGGCGAAGACCAGCTCTTTTACTGCAAGAGCCGCGGCATCAGCGTGGAAGACGCGGTGAACATGATCGTCAACGGCTTCTGCAAGGAAGTCTTCCGCGAGTTGCCCATGGAGTTCGCGGTTGAAGCGCAGAAGCTGCTGGGGGTGAGTCTGGAAGGCAGCGTCGGGTGAGCGAGAACAGAGCAGAGCCTGAGGCACTCAATGGCGAACTTCAAACGACGAAAGTCAAAGCGAATCGTACGCTGCACGTTATGCACTTCATTTCGGTGGATGGGTAATTCGAAGAGTCGCCGAAAGGCGAAGGACGTTTCGGCAAACGTGGCAGCGGCGAGCGCGATACGAGAAGCCGGGGCTTGAAACGCAGGTCGAACAGGCAAATTTATGGCTTTACTTGAAATCAAAAACCTCCACGCCCGCGTCGCCGCGCCCAATGGGCGCGACATCCTCAAGGGCGTCGACCTGACGATCAACGCCGGCGAGGTTCACGCGATCATGGGCAAGAACGGGAGCGGCAAGAGCACGCTCGCCCAGGTGCTCTCCGGCCGCGAGACGTACGAGGTGACGGAAGGCTCGGTCACGTACAAGGGCACGGACCTGCTCGACCTGTCGGCCGAGGAGCGGGCGCGCGAGGGCGTATTCCTCGGGTTTCAGTATCCCGTTGAAATCCCCGGCGTCTCCACCAGCTACTTCCTCCGCGCCGCCGTCAACGCGACCCGCAAGCATCGCGGGGAAGAGGAACTGGACGCCGTCGACTTCCTCGAGCTCGTGCAGGAGAAGATGAACCTCCTGAAGATGGACAAAAGCTTCATGAACCGCGCCGTGAATGAAGGTTTCTCCGGCGGTGAGAAGAAGCGCAACGAGATCTTTCAGATGACCGTGTGCGACCCGACGCTCGCGCTGATGGACGAGACCGACTCCGGCCTGGACATCGACGCGCTGAAGGTCGTCGCCAACGGCGCCAACTCGCTCCGCAGCCCCGAACGGGCGATCCTCATCGTGACGCATTACCAGCGGCTGCTCGACTACATCACGCCGGATTACGTGCACGTGATGCTCGACGGTCGAATCGTGAAGTCGGGCGACAAGACGCTCGCGTATCAACTGGAAGAAAAAGGATACGACTGGGTCGAAAAAGAAGTCGCGGCAGCGTCATAGCTCCTTAATAGCCGGAGGCGGAAGCCCCGGTCTTCCCGATCGAGCACGCGCGGACGCAGCGGAAGCAGAGAGTTGAGGAGTCGAAGGGATGACTCAGTTGGCAACAGCACAAGACAGAACGGTTCACGTCGACCTCTACGCCCGGTTGGCCGAAGCGTCGCGCGTCGAGCGCACGCCCGCGCCGTGGCTTGACGGGCTGCGCCGCGCCGCCATGACACGGTTCGAGCAGGTCGGTTTCCCGTCGAACAAGGACGAGGAGTGGCGGTTCACGAACATCAGCGCGATCGCCAAGACCCGGTTTAAGCTGGCCGAGCCCGTTCCGGACGATGTCGCGACCGACGTGGCCGCGTCGTTCAGCTTCGGCAACGAGGCCGCCAGTGAGCTGGTGTTCGTCAACGGGCACTTCGCCCCCGGGCTGTCGCGCCTCGGCAAGCTCCCGCGCGGCGTGAAGGTCGGGCGACTTTCCGACGCGATCCACGAGCACGGCGATCTCGTCGAGAAGCATCTCGCGAAGCTCGCGGACGTCGAAAAAAATCCCTTCGTCGCCCTGAACACCGGCTTTTTGAACGACGGCGCGTTCCTCCACTTCGCCCGCGGCACGACCGGGGCGCAGCCGATCCATTTGCTGTTCGTCTCCGCGAAAGGCGCGGATTTATCCGTGTCGCACCCGCGCGTGCTCGTCGTGGCCGAGGACAACGTCCAAGCGACGATCGTCGAGAGCTACGTGGGCGCGCCCGGAGACAATGGCGCCGGCGTCTATTTCACGAACGCCGTCACGGAGATCGTCGCCGGCCAGGACTGCCGCATCGACCACTGCAAGCTCCAGCAGGAGAGCCCGGAGGCGTACCACGTCGCGACCATGCAGGTGCGGCTCGAACGCGGCGCGACGTTCGTCTCCCACTCCGCCACGATCGGCGCGAAGCTCACCCGCAACGATTTGAACTGCCACATGGCCGGCCCGGGCGCGTACGCGACGCTCAACGGCCTGGTGCTCCTGGGCGGCAGCCAGCACTGCGACAACCACACGCTGCTCGACCACGCCGAGCCCAATTGCCCGAGCCACGAGCTGTACAAGCACGTGCTCAGCGGCAAGTCGTCGGCCGTGTTCAAGGGCAAAATTCTCGTCCGCCAGCCCGCGCAGAAGACGGACAGCAAGCAGGCGAGCAAGACGCTGCTGCTCAGCGACGATGCGACGATGAACAGCCAGCCCGCGCTGGAGATCTACGCCGACGACGTGAAATGCACGCACGGAAGCACGATCGGCCCCGTTGACGAAGACATGATCTTTTACCTTCGCAGCCGCGGCGTGGACGTTGACGCCGCCCGCCACCTGCTCAGCTACGCCTTCGCCGCCGACATCACGCGCCGGATCAAGGTCGAACCGGTTCGTCGCCGGTTGGAAGACTACATGGCCGCCCAGCATGGTCTGCCGCAGGATCTGCGGATCACCAACCTTGGCGCGTTCGACGAAGCGGTGCAGACTTAATGAGAAGGAGGTATCGCAATGTCGCGAAAGGCCATCGAACAGCAGGCGAGATTGCTGGCAAAAGAGAATCGTAACGCCGAGCCGGAGATAACAAACGTCTATTGGTTCCCCAATGAAACTGAAGTTCGGCTCGTGGAGGTTCTGCCTGCGGTCCCTCCATCCGGCGACAGGGTCGTCCCATTCTACTTTCGTCCACAGCCTGCCGACAATCTTCCCGCACCGTCAGGCATAGCGCTGGTGCGGCCGGACGAGGTGAGGAACCTTCCTCTCCCCAAGGGGTGGGGGCAATGGGAGGACGCTGTTGAACTTGCGTGCAACGGCGAGGATGACAGATGAGTTGGCGTGATGCCTTCCTGCGCCAAGCTCGCAGCGAGAACGATCTCCGACTACGACTGAACGACCCCTCGGTCGAGTATTCGCATCGACTTCATTATCTACAGATGGTGACGGAGAAACTTGCCAAGGGCTTCCAAGCTGACCCGTCAGAAGCCGACCCTCCCCCAACCAGCCATCATGCTCTGGTCCGGCTGATGCAGACGCTCAAGGGAAGGCCCACGGTGCGTCGCCAGTTGCGTTTCGATGACGCCATCATATTCAAGCAGTACATCGACTCGCTTCTTGATCTTGCCGACCGCGTGGAGCGACTGGCACCCAGCGCGGCGGGTACCAGTCAACCCAATCCGGAATACCCGTGGAGGGATCCCGTTACCGGAGCGGTTTCCGCACCGGTGGACTTCGACTTCCCCTTCTTCGATCAGCGCGATGCGAAGATGATCAAATTCGAGAAGCTCATCGACCAGTTAGTGCGGATTGCGAGCTAGCCGCAGTTGTCGCGCGTGCCGACGAAGTTAGCGGGGTATAATTGGTGAAATGCATCCCGTCGCCGAAATTTCAGAACCAAGATCAATCGCGTTCGACCCGTTGACGGTCCGCGCCAATTTCCCCATCCTCCACACGACCGCCAACGGCAAGCCCCTCGTCTACCTCGACAACGGCGCCACGACGCAGAAGCCCCGCGCCGTCATCGACGCGATCAGCCGCTATTACGAGTCGCAGAACGCGAACATCCACCGCGGCGTGTACCACCTCAGCCAGCTCGCCACGACGCTCTACGAACAGTCGCGCGAGAAGGTGGCGAAGTTCATCAACGCGCCCGGATCGCGCGAGTGCATCTTCACGCGCGGCACGACAGAGGGCATCAACCTTGTCGCCGCCTGCTGGGGCCGCAGCTTCCTGAAACCGGGCGACGAGGTCGTCATCTCCGCGATGGAACACCACTCGAACATCGTCCCCTGGCAGATGGTCTGCCAGGCGACCGGCGCCACGCTCCGCGTCATCCCCATGAACGAGTGTGGCGAGCTTCAGCTCGACGCGCTGCGCGAGATGCTCGCAGGGGGGCGCGTGCGGTTTATCTCCATCGTGCACCTGTCCAACTCGCTCGGCACGATCAACGACGTCGAGACGATCGCGAAACTCGCGCACGAAAACGGCGCCCTGGTGATGGTTGACGGCGCGCAATGGACCGCCCATTACCCGACGGACGTCCAGGCTCTCGGCGTCGATTTCTACGCCTTCTCCGGCCACAAGCTCTTCGGCCCCACCGGCGTCGGCGTGCTGTGGGGCAGGCGCGAACTGCTCGAAAAAATGCCCCCGTACCAGGGCGGCGGGGACATGATCGAGTCGGTCTCGTTCGAGAAGACAACCTACGCGCCGCTGCCCAACAAGTTCGAGGCCGGCACCCCCGACATCGCCGGCGTGATCGGCTTGGGCGCGGCGATTGATTACGTGTCGTCCCTCAATTGGTCGTTTATCGACCACGAGCACGAGCTGCTCGCCTACGCGACCGAGCAGCTCGGGCAGATCCCGGGCCTGCGCATCATCGGCACGGCGCGGAACAAGGGCAGCGTGATTTCGCTCGTCGTGGAGAAGCCCGTGATCTCTTCGATGGACCTGGGCACGCGCCTCGACCGCGAAGGAATCGCGGTGCGCACGGGTCACCACTGCTGCATGCCAGTCATGGCGCGGATGAAGATCGCCGCGACGACGCGCGCGTCGTTCGCGATGTACAACACGAAAGGTGACGTCAACGCGCTCGTGAGCGCGATGCAGAAGATCGTGAAGGAAGCGACGTCGCGCGCCGCCTCCCCCGCGCAAATGGCGAGGCCCGCTTCAGCGGGCGGGTCTTCCTCATTCCCATCAGCGATCAAATTCCCCAAACCCTTCGCAGCCACCCCCAGCGCCGCGGCCGACCGTCTCGCAAACACGCTGGAAATGCTCGGAGATCGCGACGCGCGCAACACCTACCTCCTCGAGCTCGCCGACAAGCTTCTCCCCATGCCGGTCGAGCTGAAGAACGAGCAGACGCGCGTTCATGGCTGCATGAGCACCGTCCATCTCTTTGGGCGCCCCACGGGTGACGAAAAGCGGATCGATTTTCTCGCCGACTCAGACGCTCACATCGTCCGCGGGCTGATCGCGATCCTCCAGCGCCTCTACTCCGGTCAGAAGGCCCAAGATATCCTCGCCTTCGACGTCGAAGACTTCTTCCGCCGGATCGGGCTCGACCAGTTCATCACATCGCAGCGGCGCAACGGTTTGGCGGGCATGGTGAGCCGCATCCGCGCGACCGCGTCGCGCGCACTCGAACAGGGGGCCGCATGAGTGACGCAACGCAGAACCCGCAGCCGCACGTCCCGGGATCGATCAAGAGCCTGACGGTCCTGCCGCACTCGGGCAAGGTCGATCAGCTCCGCGCCGAGGCCGCGAAGGCTCCATCGCCGCCGACGACTGCGACGTCGCCCAAGCCGAAGAAAGAGCGGGCCATTCTCCCGCACGTGAACCGGATCAGCGCGTCGCCGGCGGCGCTGAAGTCGGAGCGTCAGATCGAGATCGAGCGCGAGGTGATCAAGGTCTGCCGCAACGTCTTCGATCCGGAGCTTCCGGTCAACGTGTATGACCTTGGGCTGATCTACGACATCGACGTCGATCCCGACGATGCCGTGCACGTTCGCATGACGCTCACCGCCCCCGGGTGCCCCGTCGCCGGCACGCTCCCGCCGCAGGTGGAGCAGCAGATCGAGTCGATCCCGCAGGTGAAGTCGGCGACGGTCGAGCTGGTGTGGGAGCCGCAGTGGACCAAGGACATGATGACCGACGCCGCCCAACTGCAACTGGGGCTGATTTAGGCACGCTCGTCATTTTTACCGTCCCCGATTGCCGCTGAGCCCGCTAGCTTGGAATTCAAATGACCAGCGCCCCCTCCAACGTCGCCGCCGAAGCAATGGACCATGCCGAAGATGCGGTTCGCCAAGCCGGCCCCGTGCTCAAGTGGCTCGCGCGGCTGGGATTCGTGTCAAAGGGGTTGGTCTACATCGTCGTCGGGGTGCTGGCGACGCAGGCGGCGCTGGGCAGCGGGGGGCCGACGACTGACACGCGCTGCGCGCGATCCTGCACCAGCCGTTCGGACGGACGATGCTCACCGTCGCCGGCGCGGGATTGTTCGGTTTCGCATTGTGGCGGCTGATCCAGTCGCTGCTCGACCCCGAGCGCGAGCGCGAGCGCGGCACGCGCCCGAAGGAACTCGCCCGACGCGCCGGACGCTTTGTCAGCGCGGTGGCATATGGAGGGTTGGGCGTCGCCGCGTGGCAATTGGTGCTTCAGGGCGAACCTGACGAAGGCAACCGGACGCAGGACTGGACGGCCACGCTCATGGCCCAGCCCGCGGGGCGATGGCTCGTCGGAGCGGTCGGGTTGATCGTCATTGCCGTCGGCGCGTGGCACATCTACCGCGCGTGGGAAACGAAGCTGGGCGACCAGCTCGTGCTCGACAAGTGGGGCGCGCGGATGCGGCACTGGATCATCCGCTTCGGCCGCGCCGGCTACGCCGCGCGCGGCGTCGTCTTCTGCCTCATCGGCGCGTTTCTCATCGTCGCCGCCAATCACCACGATTCCCGCGACGCCAAGGGGCTCGGCGAGGCGATGCAGCACGTGGCGGGAATGAGCTACGGGTGGATCATGCTGGCCGTGATCGCGATCGGGTTGATCGCATACGGCGTCTTCCAACTCGTGGAGGCGCGGTATCGGCGGATGGAGGTGTATTGACGGCGAGCTGTCGTGGGATTGATACGCCGCTCTACATCACCGGCGCGCTGAGCGCGGTTCTCTGGCCGCGAACGGTTTGGCCTGCCTGGTCGTCACAGAGTCCAGCAACAAAAGAACCCGCAGCCGACTGTCTTAAGTCGTTGCGGGCTCTGATCGGGGCGACAGGACACAACAGAACTCTTTGTGCGTGCCATCGAGCAACCGGC
>JBBSLV010000191.1:0-7413 GCA_038233535.1 Tepidisphaerales bacterium
CGGGCGGTGAAGACCCGCTGACGGACCCCGACATCTTCGAGTGGGACTTTTCCGCGAGCAGTCAGCCGTACTTCAGGGACCAGGCGACGACGCCTAAACCGACCGTCACGTCAGCGGGCGAGCCGTTCGAGAATCTGTTCGAAGCCGAGGAAGGCGAGATCGTCGTCACGTTCACGCGCAACATCCCGCCGACCGCATGGGACCCCGTACTGGCAGCGCAGTACGTGAAGCCGAAGACAGCCATCAATAGCGACGCAATCACGATCGAAGGTTATGCCCTCGCCGCCGGTCAGGCGCGGTTCGGCGGCGCACGGTGCAGCGGCATTCAAACGCGCAATGGCATCGACTACCGCACGCGTACGATCGTCCTGAAGCTCGCGGAAACGTGGGAACACAAGATTGACGACCGCGGCTACCACGAGAAGGACGGGACCACGGGCAAGCTCAAAGAGATCGTCAAGGGCACGCCACCAACGAAGGTTGAAAAGCCGTGGCCGCTGGACGGCGCGGGCGCCAAGAAGCCTAACGCGGGCGACACGCCGGCCGAGCTGACGTTCAAGCCGTACCCCGCGAAGGTCTTCAACGTCTGGGGCGTCGCGTAGGAGCAGGATCATGGCTGAAAGGCTTTTTGGAATCACCGCAGACCAGGCAACCCGGATTGGCCGCGTGCTCGATAACGCCGAGCACCGCGGGCCGCAGCCGCAGAACCTCAACAGTGGCAAGCACGACATCACGGGAACGTTCTGGGCGGAGCTGACCGGCGAAGGCACCGCCGGGCACTACTCATGGAAGCTGAAGTATCCCAAGCAGCCTGCCGACGGGACGTATGAGGACCCGGATACGCCGTACGTCGTCGCCGCATTCACCGCCCGGGCGATGAACCTCACCCCCGGACTCACGGGGAAGATCGTCAAGCTCACCTTCATCGGCTATGACGCGGGGGGGGAAGCGAGCTACGAGTTCGCCGCGGGTGGCGATCCTCTTCTACATGCTACGGCCAATACGGCATGGACCAGCGGCAACACGATCACGGCCACGCCCTGTGTCAGCGCCACCGATGCCACACCAACGGGCGATCCAAACGTAATCATCACGCTGTTTAGTCCCGCTCGCGGCGTGCCGATCAACGTGCAGATTCAAGCCGGTGACATCATCGCCTACCTGCCGACCGGAACCGACGAGTTGTTCAACCCCACCGGCATCGCGGTCAACGTCAACTTCGGCACCTTCACCACGCTGGGCACGGCGAAGTACCAGGTCTACCAGATGACGAGCAACTCGGTCGCGGGCTGGGACTGGGTGAGGGCACACGGATGACGACATGGAATTCGGCATTCACCAACGACGACGACTGGAGCCTTCTTGCGCACGTCGAGATGTTCGCCAAGGCCGTGAACCAGCGACGCTCGCTTCTGCCCAATCACGGGAGTTTTGACGTCGTCGAACCGGTGATCGGCACGGACGTGCAGGGGTTTTCGTACTGGCAGAGAAATCAATACGAGATCGAAGTCATGTGCCCTCGGTTCCTCGACACGGCCGTCACGTGGGAAGGACAGGGATCGACGGACAAGTTTATCGCATTCCCCAACCTGACGATTGATCGCATGCGCGTCTTGGCGGGCATTTACCCGGCGGGCTGGCGGCGGAAGAAGCCCCGGGAGATCACCAGCACCGATCAGGTTGGGGACAACGAAAAGAACCCGGTGGAAACCGGGTACTTCGCCCTGAATACACAGTCGGGTCGTCTATCGACGGTCACCGTGACGTCCAACGATCCTCCCCTGTCCGTCACCAGCCTCACGCGGTTCAGTTCAACCGTGACCGTCGTCACCGCGACGGCGCACGGTTATGTGATCGGCGAATGGGTGGTCATCGCGGGAGCGATCCCGGACGAATACAACGGCGGCATGAAGATCTTCGATGTGATCGACGCGACCACCTTCACGTTCAAATTATTCGGCAGTCCTCCGACGCCGGCGACGGGCACGATCACCTCGACCCGCAAGAGCGCCGCATGGGTGGCGACCGAGCCGACAAAGCCCGTGGCCGGCATCACCCGGGTGGGCACGCTGGCAACCGTCGCCTGCGCGGGACATGGGTTTGCCGACAGCGACGGGATACTGATCGCCGGCGCGGCGCAGAGCGCCTACAACGGCGACAAGATCATCGACGTGCTCGACGCGGACACCTTCACCTATCCCGTCACCGGCTCTCCCGCCACGCCGGCGACGGGCACGATCACCGCAGGCAGACGACTGACGGGCAGGCCCGACGTGCTCGATTCGAGTCAGGCCAAGCCGCACAAGGTTCCGCACGGGAACATAGTCGCGGGGGATTATCACGGTCCGCACATCCGCGAGGAGATTCGGAACGCGCTGAATGTGATGGACACGATCCGGCTGGACGCGGTGTGGGACGGCAACGAGGGCTTGCATAAAAACGTCGGGGCATCGGACAACGACTTTCCCACGGCGCAATCCGCGGCGAATGCGGCGTTTAGTGCCGCTTCTGCGGAGGCGATCCTGACCGCCCATCCGATGATGCGTTCTTGGAACATCTACACTGACCAGCCCGTTCAGGACGCCAAATACTTTTCGGCACAGCTCACCGCAACCACGAACCAGTCGAAGGTGGCGATTCTGAGTCTCGCCATTGCCTGCGACATCAGCTACTGGGTGAGAGCGGGCCTTTCGTCGAGTTACGATGAGGTCGTGTTCGACGCGAACGGAACCGGGGTGACGCGAGACACATGGCACAAGTTCGACACCCGGCTGAATGTTAGCAATTCCACATTCAATCGAAGTGCGGTGCTGGGGGCGATGACGCTCCCCGCCAACGCCTCCGCGCCGCCGTCGAACCTGGGCAGGAACACTCAGACCATCAGGGGATGGGAAGCGGCAGATCTATACAACGCGGGAAGTCCTACGAGTTCCACCGTCGGGGTGGCTGACTACGCGAAGGGACTCGATCATTCCCGACTTTCGCCGTGATCGGAAGGCTATTTCGACCGTCCCTTGAGGGGGAATTTGAGCAGGAGCGGCGACGGGCGAAGGCCGGCGGATGCTGTGGAGAGCCGTCGGCGTGACGATTAACGCTGCTGCATCGACGCCACGAGCTTCCCCGTCCGCTTGTCCTGCTCATGGCTGTTGATGACCAGGAAGGCGTGAATTACGCCCGGTATCCACAAGCACAACGTCAGCAGCAGGTTCAGCGCCGCGGCCCCGACGCGGCTCGCAGCGCTAAGTCAATGCAGGATGCGATCGTAAGCGCGATCCACGATGTGCGGAAAGCGCAGATAGGGGCGGACGTCCTGCGCGTGGATGAATGCGATTTGGTAACCCCGTCAGAAATGGCGCGGATAATCCGCCTTAGTCGCCAGCTCGTTTTCCAGTACATCAACGGGCAGCGTGGACCTGGCGGATTTCCCCCGCCTGAGTGCCATCTAAAGGAGGGGGCTCCGCTCTGGGCTTGGTGTGCGGTCAGCTATTGGCTTGCACAAAATGACATCATCCGGCCCGAGGAAGGCTGGAATGCAGAAGTTGTGGCCGCGATCAACAATTGGCTTGAATCTCAGAGGCAGCGAGAGCGCCACCCAGAGTTGGTCCGTGAAATCGTGAAAGAACTTCAAGAGCATTAGAAACACGCTGGCGTGCGATTCGGCATCGGGAGGGGGCAACGGTACGGCGGCGGGGGCGAAGCTCGCCAGACCGGCTAGGAATCGGCATTCCGCTGCTCAAGAGCTTTTATCCGCTGCTGCAGGTTCACAAGCTCCTCCTCGACCACCTCGAACGACCCGAACATTGAAACGATGACCCCGCCTAGAAGTTCCATCGACGGATCATTCGGGTGCTGCTCGACCAGGCGGTCACACAGTTGCCGCACGCGTTCAGTACGCTCGTTAAGCGGGTTGTTCATGCAGCCTATTTGAGCAGATCTTTCGCCTTCACGCCAAGGGCGGCGGCGATGCAATCCAGCGTCTCAATCGTGAGGTTCGACCGGATGCCACGCTCGATGTCGCTCAGGTATTGAGCGCTGGGCAAACCGGCGCGCTTAGCGAGGGTCGCCTGCGTGAGGTCGAGGGCTTCGCGAAGCTTCCTGATCTTTTGCGCGTCGAGTGGAATACCTGACTTATCGGCATTTCTGGGCATCTTGACAAGACTAACCTTAAAAGGTTATAACGTCAACAAAGTCATGCCCCGCCCGGTCTACGTTGGCACGAGAAACCGAACGGGGCACAACAAGGAGACCAGATGGTACAGGCAACACGTCCGAAGCGCAACGCCGCGTCACCTCCGAAGTCGAACCCCTCAAAGCAGCCGCCGAAGGATGGGCCGCCCTTAGCGGCAGTGGAGCCGCCGGCTCCGCCGCCAGCATCGCTCTACGTTCGCCACGCCCTGGCCGTGGCTGAATCGCTCCAATACCTCGCCAACCACTGGAACAGCTACTCCGACCTGATCCCGGAGCGGTTCTTAGACGGCGTCGAGGAAATCGAAATCTTCCGGTCGATGACGCAGATCGTCGACAAGATCACAGACCATGCCGGCCGGATCGGCCGCTGGCATGAAATGACCGACGCGCTATACCGCCGCGAGCACAGCCAAAAGATGGACCACATCGAGCACGAGGACGTCGCTGGCCTCGCCGCGATCGTGCGAATGCACCGGGAGGCGGAGCGGCGGAAGGACATCGCAAGCTGGCCCGCCCTGGCGGCGCAGGGCATACCGCCCGACGTGCCGTCGGCGCCCGATCGGACCCTCCGGGCAACGCTGGCCCCGCTATTCCGCGAGCACTTCACCGCGAAGGAGCTGGCCAAGCACCCGCAGCGCGTGCTCGCGATCCAGGATGAGGAGGGCTACATGCAGGTTCGGCAAGTGCTCTACGTCGTCGCCGGCGAGGACAAGGACTGACCCAACCGACCGCGGCCCGCTTGGTGAACAGCTGGCGGACCACAACAAGGAGACCCGATGTTACTTGCACCCCCGAGGGCGCACAATCGCGCCGATTCCATCCACGACCTGCGCCGCCGCTGGCATGAGCAGGCACGCGACATTCAGCACCCCGATTTTGAACTGACGGCAGAGGACTTCGCCGGCATCCTCTCGACCTACAAGCTGCTCCGCGCCGCAGGCGACGTCACGGAACCAATGCTCGACGCACTTATGCTCGTGCTGGAGCGCCAAGCGGCCGAGACGTTCGATGGATTCGAGGACGATACCGACACCGACGAGGACGCCGACGACGAGCGAGAATGGGACCTGCCGAGAATGGGGCCTGCCGAGAATGGACCTGCGATGAAGACCAACCCGAAGCATCTGACGAGCAAGCGCGAAGAGGCGATCATCCGTCCACACCCACGGCAATTCCGATTGCTGCTCAAGCGCCTCAGCGACCCGTTCGTGGTCGCACTAGCCGCTGGGAACTGCCTGCTCTCGCCGCAGTACCAGAAGATCGGTATCGAGCGTCACCTGCTCGGCTACACGCTGCCGGAACTGGCCGAAAGGAACGGCATGCCGACGAGCGAAGTGCGGCAAGTGCTCGTGTTCCTGTGCCGCTGGCGGAGGGGAGGGTAACATGCTGCCTAAGCGACACGCCCAGAAAATGTTTACGTGGATCATGCTCCGCGCCACCCACACGCGATGCCGCGGGGAGGTCGATTCCCGCACGGGCTGCATCACGCTGTACAGCCGCGGCCGGGTGCCGCGCCCGTGGCGGAAGGTGATGCAGAGGCACACCACGGAACCGGAAGTCAGGCACGCCCGACTTTTGCCCGGCGCGCTGCCGGTTGCGTTCCGCGAGGTGTAGCTTGTGGCTTGCCGCCATCCTCTCCGGATGTGACGTATTTGAGGCCCGGTTGTTTATCGGTCACAATACATTCGTCGGGGCGCTCGCGCCAGCGGCCGATAGGGAGCCTAGAGCCTAGATTGGTGTAATGGACGAGCAGGCGAACAGTTTCATCGGCGTGGGCATCTACAGCGTTTTCGACGCTTGGCGGCTGACGAACGTACCCATGCGGCGGATCCGCCGGTGGGTCAAGGGCTACTCGTTCCGCAGCGCCGCCGGCTGCCTCAAGACATCCGCCCCGCTGTGGCGAAACCAGTTACCGGAGATCGACGGCCAAGTTGCCTTGGGCTTCCAGGACTTGATGGAGGTCCGCGTCGTCAACGCGCTGCTGAAGCACGGCCTGACCTGGCCGAAGATCAAGCTCGCCCATGTTCGCGCGCAAGAGCACTTCGCGAACGATCACCCCTTCGCAAATTCCCTTTTCCAAACCGATGGACAAACAGTTTTTGTCGAGATAGCCGACCGCCGCGGCGGGAAGGCGCTCCTCGATCTGGCAGAAAAGCAGTTTGCGCTGCGCAAGTTGCTCGCGGCACCCCTGCTCAATGTCGAGTTCAACACTAAGCGACAGGCCGCGCGCTGGTGGCCGCTGGGCCAGAGCCGGCTGATCGTGCTGGATCCACATCGTAGTTTCGGTCACCCGATCGTGAATGAGGAAGGCGTACCCACCTCGGTTCTCGCCAACGCCGTTCGTGTCGAGGGGTCCGACCGCACCGTCGCGCGATGGTACGGGGTCAGCCTTCGCGCCGTGAGGGCTGCGGTCGAATTTGAAAAGCAGTTGTCGGAGAAGCAGATCGCTGCGTGAACTATTTCCTCGACAACTGCCTTCCGCCAAAGTGGTCAGTGGTGCTAAATGCGCTGGCCGAAGGCGAAGGTTACAAGATCGTCCACCTGCGCGAGAAGTTCAAAGAGAATGCGAAGGACGTGGACTGGTTGAAGGTTCTAGGCGACGAGGGGGACTGGGTCGTCGTCAGCGCCGACTTGAGGATTCGACGCGCGCCGCAGGAACGCGAGGCGTGGCGAGAGGCAAAATTGACGACGTTCCTGCTCCACGAACGGTGGTCGGATCACACGCTTTGGGAGAAGAGTTGGCGAATCGTGCAGTGGTGGCCGCGAATCGTCGAGCAGGCAAAAGGAGTTGAGCCCGGAGCGACCTTCGTCGTGCCACCTAAATTTAGAGGCGGGAAGTTCATCCAGGCTTGAAGCCGCGCTTTCCCGCCCACCGTTTTTCTGAATCGTTCAGAATAAACCCGCCAAATCAGCGAATCCTTGCAATGGAACGCGTATACTTGCGAACGCAATTTCAACCGACGGAGGAACAGAATCACCTAGAAAATCAGGGTTTTTAGACAGGTTTACACGGGGCGACTTTTTAGCATGACACGCTGGAGGTCACAGGTTCGAGCCCTGTATCGCCCACTTTCCTAACCCACGACTATGAATCCCGCTTGGGGTCAAGGGTGATCTTGTTCCGTACATTCTTCGCTCGCCGCGGAGCGGCGGTCGCCTTTCTCTTTTAGACGTCTTCGGTTCCGCCCTTGAAGCCGCTCTTCGCACGCGTGCGCTTCAAACGAC
>JBBSLV010000192.1:0-7412 GCA_038233535.1 Tepidisphaerales bacterium
CGGCGCGGCGCCGCGATCGTGTACGGCATCGTCGTGATGAGCGTGCTGCTCGCGCTGTGCTCGATCGCCGTTGACTACGGACATGCGCAGCTCGTGCGGGCGGAATTGCAGGCCGCCGCCGACGGCGCCGCCCGCGCCGCGGCGTCGGGCGTCAGCACGAGCGTCGCCGAGGCCAAAAGCCGCGCCCGTGCGCTGGGCAACTTGAACCGCGCCGACAACGAAAAAATCAGCTTCGCCGACGGCGACTTCCGGTTCGGCAAGTGGAACGACAACACGAATCAGATCGACACCAGCGACACCCCGATCGACGCCGTCGAGATCACCGCCCGGCGGACGGTGCCGCTGTTCTTCGGCGCGATGTTCGGCAAAAGTTCGATCGACGTCATCGCCCGCGCCACGGCGCGGGGAACGAGGGGCGGATCGTACGCCGGCTTCGTCGGGCTTGACGGCGTCGAGTTCATGAACAACGGCTACATCGGGAGCTACCAGTCGAGCGTCACGACCACCCCCACGCCCGCATCATCCACCGGAAAGGGAATCGTATCGAGCAACGTTGCCATTGAATTCATGAACAATGCCGACATCAGCGGCGATGTCGTCCTCGGGCCGGGCGGGCAGCTCATCAAGATGATGAACTTCACAATCACCGGATCGGTCATCAATAACCCCGCCCCGTTCACCCCGCCCCCCGACCCGCCCTGGACGCCGACCTCCAACCCCAACGGTGTTCCGCAGAACTACACGGTCGATGCGAACACGACCCTTCCCGGCGGCACGTACTGGTTCACGTCGCTCACCGTGAACAAGCGGCTCACGTTCTCCGGCCCGGCGACGGTCTACGTGAACGGCAACATCTACACGGACGACTCGATCGTCACCTACCAGAACAAGCCGTCGAACCTGAAGGTCTACGTGCTCGGGAACAATCGCACGATCGACCTTCAGAAGGACATCAGCTTGTACGCGGAAGTCCAGGCGCCGGGGGCCGCGCTGAGCGGCAACAACAAGATGCACCTGTATGGCGCGGGCATCTACAAGTCGATCGAATCGAAGAACAACTCCGAGTTCTACTTCGAAGAAAATGCCGGCAGCACCGACGGCAGCGTGACGCTCGTGCGGTAGAGCCACAAGCGGAGAAAACCAACCGCGAAGATCGCGAAGGCCGCGAAGAAAACGCGAAGGAAAAGCGATGTCTGCGTTGCTCTGTCTTCGCGCATTTCCTTCGCGGCCCTCGCGCCCTTCGCGGTTTGCCTTTGGCCTTGACGGAAGCGCACGTTGACACCGTATGATTCTGTTGCGATGCAAGACCCGACCGATCCGCTCTCCCCGACTGCCCGCCACCTGCTCAAGATCGAGCCGAACGCTTACGCCGCGCTCGTCGTCACCGGACCCGGTTCCGTCGAAGCAAAGGATCTGCTCGAATCGACGCACCCCGTCCAGCTGCTCGCATCCGGCCTCGTGGAACGCGCCGATGAGGGCGATGCCATGCTCGCCGGGCTGTGGCTGTGGCACGACTGGCTGGATGAATCGCACGCCATTGCGCAGCGCCTCGACGGCGCCGGCGGCAGCTTCTGGCACGCGATCATGCACCGCCGGGAGGGGGATTTCTCCAACGCAAAATACTGGTACGCGCGGTGCGAGAAGCACCCGGTCCTTCCGTCACTGAACGTCCAGGCGTCGGCCATCCTCAACCGGCTCCCGGCTGACAAGTCGCTCCTGCGGCTTACGTGCAACGGGTGGAACGCGGCGGCTTTCGTCGACTTCGTCGCGCAGCTGCACGACCAGCCATCTGATCCGCGCCACGGGGTCGCCGTCGCGCTCCAGCGGCTGGAGTGGCGCGTGCTGTTCGACCACTGCACCCGCCGCGCCGGTGGGGGATGACAGGCGGTTATGAAGCGCGCTTCCGCCTCGACGCGGATTTCGGCGGATCGATGTCGATGAACTCAACCAGGTGTGTCAGTGCGACCGTCCGCCATTGATTGACCACATAGTACCCGTGGTTCCCGAGCACGGCCTCGATGGGCATGATTGCGCTGGTGGGCCCGACGACGACCGTGTTCGGATCGAGCACGTCCATCGTCGTGTTGCTGGACAGCCGCACGCGAAACGGCTGGTCGTGGAGCTTGTTGAGCAGCTCGCGGTCGGTCATGGCGCTTCCAAGCATAACGGAAGACGTCGTGATGTCGCCGGCAATTACGCGCCACCGCGGGACGAAAACAGCGGGACGAAAAACAGGGACGGGAGCTATTTATCTTCCGGAATGATACCCAACCCTTTTTGTCCCCGGTTGGTTATTCGGCGGGCCGGGTTAGAGTTCGCAGGCGCTCTTGCAGACGCATGTTGCTCCACAACAGCATCGCAAAGCCGATCAGCAACAGACCGACTTGCCAGTCTCGCAAGAAGAGCTTAAGGATGCCGGCCAAGATCATCATAAAGCAGGCGATTGACGCCGTCAGTCTCCGCCGTGACATGACACGCTCCTCGTAGACGAACTTCGTGGCAGATGCGCATCGCTGGTGGATACTCGGAATGTCCCTCTCATGCCGTCGTGCGGCGGCGCGGATGGTCAGTTCTTCTCGGTGTGATACCCGATCGGTTTTTTCCGCTTCGGCTCGGGTGGGATCATGAGCTGGCGGATGGCGTCGAAGACCATCTTGAACTGGCTGTCGTACTTCTTCTCCAGATCGTCGAGCTTGCGCGACAACCCGGCGTTCGACGCGAGCATCTCGCGCAATCGGACAAACGTGCGCATGATCTCGACGTTCACCTGCACGGCCCGACGGCTCTTGAGGACGCTGGAAAGCATGGCGACGCCTTGCTCGGTGAAGGCGTAGGGGCGCGAACGGCGCCGGCCTCCCCACGAGCTTGAAATCACAATCTGTGATTTCAAGTCATCCGCCTCGTCCGCGGTTAGTGCAAACAGGAAGTCGGACGGGAAACGATCCTTGTTGCGCTTGACCGCTTGGTTCAAGGCACCAGTCGTCACGCCATACAACTCGGCCAACTCCGTATCGAGCATCACCTTCTGCCCGCGAAGGAAGTAAATGCGTTTCTCGATGCGCTCGATGGGAACGATCGACTTGCTCTCAGCCATGCCGTGCATCCTCAACAGGGAAATCGCCCAGAGCGCGGACTCATCGATCTCGACCAGTGGAACAAGACGACGCGTGATGGGATCGAGTCCAATCATTTGTCAGCATCATACCGTCACGCCCAACACTTTCGCCAGCGTCTCCCCGATCGTCGCCGGGCTTTCCGCCACCGCGATGCCGGCGGCCTTCAGCGCCGCGATCTTCGTCTCGGCGGAGCCTTCGCCGCCGGAGATGATGGCCCCGGCGTGGCCCATTCTTCGCCCCGGAGGCGCAGTCCGTCCCGCGATGAAGGCGACGACGGGCTTGGTCACGTTCTGTTTGACGTACGCCGCGGCAGCTTCTTCGTCGGCGCCTCCGATCTCCCCGATCAGCACGATGCTGTCCGTCGCGGGGTCGTCATTGAACATCCCGAGCAGCTCGATGAAGTTCAGCCCCTTGATCGGATCTCCGCCGATGCCGACGGCGGTCGTCTGGCCGATGCCGCGGCTGGCGCACTGCCACACCGCTTCGTATGTCAGCGTCCCGCTGCGGCTGATGATGCCGACCGACTTCCTGCTCCTGGGGTCGTTGGTCGGCAGGTGGATGTAGCCGGGCATGATCCCGATCTTGCACTCCCCGGGCGTGATCACCCCGGGGCAGTTCGGGCCGATCAGGACGACTGCGTCATCGTAGGTTGTGGGTCGTAGGTTGTGGGTCGTTGCGGAGGACGCTTCTTCCGACCCCCGACCCCCGACCTCCGACCCCCGACCTCCGACCCCCGACCCCCGATTCAATCCAGCGAGAAACGCCTTGACCTTCACCATGTCCAGCACCGGAATGCCCTCGGTGATGGCGACGATCGTCCTGATCCCCGCGTCGGCGGCCTCCATGATCGCATCCGCGGCAAACGGCGGGGGAACGAAGATCATCGTCGCGTCGGCACCCGTCTCCTTCACCGCCTGCTCCACCGTGTCGAAGATCGGCAGCCCGTTCGCGTCGGTCTGCCCACCCTTGCCCGGCGTCGTCCCGCCGACCATCTTCGTGCCGTACTCGAGGCAGCCTTTGGTGTGAAACGCCCCGGCGCTGCCGGTGATGCCCTGGGTGATGACGCGGGTGTTTTTGTTGACGAGAATGCTCATGGAAAAACTGTCCTTTTTAGGCGGGTCGGAGAGTATAAGGGCGACGGGTCCATTGCAATGTGACACTGCCGAACCGGGAACGACATGACCGATCACGCCCAGGCCCGCCCGATTCGCTGGGGCAGGGCTTTTCTTATCGTGTTCGTGCTTCTGCTCGGAGCGATCTTCGTCGTGCATTGGACGTGGACGAACCGGGCACGCGGCCGGTTGAACGCGCAGGTCGCCGCCTACCGCGCCGCGGGTGAGCCGATTGAACCGGGGGACTTCGCCGTGGCGGGCGTGGCCGACGCGGACAATGCCGTGCTCGACCTGCGCGCGGCCCACGCGGCGATCGACCGCCAGTCGGACGCTTGGACGAAGTTCAAAGACCTCGATCCCAATCCGGCGCTGCCGCTGCGCGCCGATGAGCTGGTTCTGATTGGCGAGATCGTGCGCACCCGTCCCGACGTCGTGGCGCACGTCGAATCGGCCATGAGGAAGCCGGGCGTCGACTGGCAGATCGTCTGGACGAACCCCGTCGCCATGACCCTCCTGCCCGACCTGACCGACCAGCGGGAACTTGCGCAATTCCTCCACGCCGACGCACTGCTTGCCCACACCGATGGGGATCACGCGCGCGCCGTTGGGCACGTGGGCAAAATCCTGTTCCAGAGCCGCGCGGTCGCGAAGCAGCCGATGCTCGTCCCCAGCCTCGTTTCGGTCGGCTTGAGCGCGATGGCGTCGGAGCTGGCGATGGATCTCGCACCGGATCTGCACCTCGCGGACGACGAGCCGGGCGCTGCAACGCCGCGGCAGATGCGCGAGCTGATCGCGCAGCTTCTCGATGAATCGGCGATCGACGAGGCGCAGCGCAACGGGCTGCTCGGCGAGCGTATGTCGCAGCTCGACATCGCCCGCACGTTCTGGGGAGGACCGACTGGTGCCGGGGGCACGTCGTTCATCGGCGCGGTCATCAAGCCGACGGCCCTGGACGACGGCACGCTGATGATCCGGCACACGACAGGTGTTCTTGAGGCGGCGACGTCGTCGGCGACGTGGCCCGAGTTCGAGCGCCGGGCGCCGGCGGTCCCCGCGGCGATTGAAGCGAACCGCTGGCGGCACCTGCTGGCGTCGATCTTCATGTCGTCGCTCGACCGCGCCGTCCAAACGTATTACCGCGTCCGCGTCGACCGTCGCCTGGCTGCGGTTGTCCTCGCGATGCGACTCTACGCTTCCGAACACGATGGCCGGCTGCCCGACACGCTGGAGGCGCTCGTGCCGGCGTATCTCCCTGCCTTGCCGCTCGACGCGATGAGTTCGTCACCGCAGCCGTTGAAGTACCGCGCCGGAGAGGATCCCATCGTGTACAGCGTCGGCGAGAACGGGGTCGACGATCAGGGCAGTGAGCAAGCCGCGTCGGCCCGGCCAAGCCGGTATCCGCCGAGCCGATGGCAGATGCTCGACAGCGTGGTGCACTTCCATCGTCAGCCCCGTCCGCTGCCCGAGCCGGCATACGACTACATGGAAGACCTCGCGACGAAGCCGACGACGGAACCTTCGCCAGAGCCAGCCACAACGCCGGCATCGCCGTGAACGGTGTCCGTGAGAGGGTCGGGTACGGTCTGGGAGGCCGAACTGTTCATTCCGCACCCACGATGTTCCGCTTGACAATGATCGTTTCAACGAATATTGTTCCCCGTGATGGCTGGCAAGCTCCAACATGAACTCGGTAAGCGTGAGCCGTTCAACTGCCCGGAAGAGGAAGCGTTCCTCAGCATCATCCGGACGGCCGACGTGCTGCACCGCGCGGCGGCGGAGATGTTTAAGCCGCACGAGCTTTCGCCGACGCAGTACAACGTGCTGCGCATTCTCCGGGGCACGTGCCCGGCGGGGACGAGCGGGTTGCCGTGCGGCGCGATCGCCGACCACATGCTCACGAAGGATCCGGACATGACGCGGCTGCTCGACCGGCTCGAAAAGCGCGGGCTGATCAGCCGGGCGCGCGAGGAAAAGGACCGCCGGGTCGTGCGCACGTGCATCACTGACAAAGGGTTGGAGGTGCTGGCGGAGCTGGACCCGCTGATCGCGGATTGTCACCGCAAGCATTTGGGGCACATGGGCGAGGCGCGGTTGAAGATGGTCATCGATCTGCTCGAAATCGCGCGAGAGAAGGTCACGGCGTCGTAGCTTCGAAGAGTTTTTGCCACCGATGGGGCGCCGATGCACACCGATAATCAATGCATTTCCATCGGTGTTCATCGGTGCCCCATCGGTGGCTAATTCTTGTTTGAGATAGTTGGTATTCTTATTTGTGCAGATATCTGTTGCAACGATAAACCGTTAAAGGAACAGGAGCAAGGCATGATGAACGTCATCGAATCTGAAGATCGTCATCACGTCGATGCCGGCTGGCTTGATGCGCGATGGCATTTCTCGTTCAGCGATTACGACGATCCGGAAAACGTCAACTGGGGCCCGCTGCGCGTGTTCAACGACGACGGCGTGCATCCCGGCGGGGGATTCGGCATGCACCCGCACAAGGACATGGAAATCATCACCTACGTCCTCGAAGGCGAACTCGAGCATCGCGATCATCTCGGCCACCGCGAATTGGTTCGCCCCGGCGAGGTGCAGGTGATGAGCGCGGGCAAGGGGATCACGCACGCCGAGCGCAACCCATCGAGCGAGAAGCCGGTACACCTGCTGCAAATCTGGATCATCCCCCGCACCCGCGGCCGGGAGCCCCGCTACGAGCAGCGGCCGTTCTCACAGCAACAGCGCAGCGGACGGTTGCTGCCCGTCGTGTCCGGCGGCGACGTCGAGAACACGATCGCCATCGATCAGGACGCGACGATGTACGTCTCCTCGCTGACGCGCGGCCAGCGGCTGACGCACGTCGCCAAGCCGAACCGTCACGCCTACCTGTTCGTCACGAAGGGACAGGTCGTCGTGAACGGCCACGTGGTGGATACGGGCGACCAGCTTCGCGCGAAGGACGAAACCGAGTTGAAGATCGACGCGCAGGACGACGCTGAGTTCATCCTGCTGGATCTGTCGTAAGAGTTTTTCGTGACACGGGCACCCTGCCTCAAGTTTACACACATTTCTGCTACACTATTTTCCGCCGCAAGGCACTGATGGGTCGGGACTTGCTCTTTTTGGAGACGGCATGGATGCCAACGGCTCTGCGATCACCGGTTCGTTCGGTCAACAACATTTTGGA
>JBBSLV010000193.1:0-7399 GCA_038233535.1 Tepidisphaerales bacterium
AAGCTCGCCGACCAGGGCAACATCCCCTGCACGACCACCCTGCTGGGCATGGGTGCGTTCGACGAGCTGGACCCCAAGACGCTCCACATGCTCGGCATGCACGGGTCGGCCTACGCCAACTACGCCGTGCAGGAGTGCGACGTGCTGATCGCCGTCGGCGCCCGGTTTGACGACCGCGTGACCGGCAACCTCGCGAGCTTTGCCCCGCACGCGAAGATCATCCACATCGACATCGACCCGTCTTCGATCAGCAAGACCGTCGACGTCGACTGCGCGGTCATTGGCGACGCCAAGACGTCGCTGGAAATGATGCTACCCCACATCGAGCACCGCGACCGCAAGGACTGGTTCTCGCAGATCAACGCGTGGAAACAGCGTTACCCGTTCAAGTACTTCGACGACAGCAAGCACAGCAAGCCGCAGTACGTCATCGAAGCGATCAACAACCTGACCAAGGGCCAGGCGATCATCACCACCGGCGTCGGCCAGCACCAGATGTGGGCCGCCCAGTTCTACCGCTGGACCCAGCCACGGCAGATGATCACGTCCGGCGGGTTGGGCACGATGGGCTATGGGCTGCCCAGCGCCATGGGCGCCGCCTTGGGCGCCCCCGGCAAGACCGTCATCGACATCGACGGCGATGCCTCGTACCTCATGACCTGCTACGAGCTGGCCACCATCGCTGAGTACAACATCCCGGTGAAAGTCTGCATTTTGAACAACGACTTCCAGGGCATGGTCAAGCAGTGGCAGGACCTGTTCTACGGCCGGCGCTACAGCAACACGACGATGAAAAACCCCAACTTCGCCGCCATGGCCGAAGCCTTCGGCGTTCGCGGGATCCGCTGCGAGCACAAGTGCGACGTGGAAAAGACCGTCAAGACCATGCTCGATCACCCCGGCCCGGTGGTGGTCGACTTCTACGTCGAGCCCAACGAGCACGTGTACCCGATGGTGCCCAGCGGCAAGGGTCTGCACGAGATGGAGCTGGGGACGCTGGCGTAGACGGTCTGAGGAATTGGACCTCCGAACGCGGAAAGGATCCAGCATGATCACGCGGATTGATCCGGACAATTTCGCGAGCGCTTCGACCGTGCAGATCGAGAGCAACGCCGGGAACCCCTGGCTCGCGCTGGAAGAGATCGAAGAGTGGGCGGCTGCTCATGGCTTCGTCCGCACGAGCGAATATCACCCGCGCGCCGTGCTCGTGAACGGCGAACGCCGGTTCAGGGGAATCTGTTACCGCGTCACGGAAGAGGAGCGTGCCGCGATCGAGCAGGCCCACCAAGACATGATCGTGCGCGGCGACGCCCTGCGCCACGCCGGCACGGCACGGGAAGGGACTGGCGGATGAGCCTCCCGAGAATCGTCGTCGACAACTCGGCCGTCATCCCCGCCTTCCTCCCCGAGGAGCGGAACGACCACTACGACGCTGGACTCGTCAGCAACCGGTCCCGTCGTCTCGTCCATGCGATCCGTACGCGCCGCGTGAACGCATACGTACCACCGTCCTTCTTCCGCGAGTTCCTCCACGTCGCCGTCACGCGCGCAACTCAAACAGGACCACGCGCGGCTGGGGCGCTCGAACGGGTGCGCGAGCACTGGGAGGATCTCCTCACGCTCGACCTGATTCCGGTTCGGCTTAAGGACATTATTTTTTTTCGCACCGGCCTGTTGACGTTCGATGACTTCTGCCCGCCCGCCGATTCATGGTACGTCGCGGCCGCGATCAATACCGGGGCGACATTCTGGATGTCTCACCAGCACAGCGATGGCTTGTTCGCGGTCGCCTCCAAGTATGTTCGAGTCCAGCTCCTCTCGGCGTCCGCGCCAGAATACTGACCAAACGCCGGGGGCTTGATCGATAGCAGCCGTCTTTCGTACCACACACGGAGTTTCACAATGGCATACCTCCGCGGCGACTACTACATCTGGGCGGACGGCGACGACCGGATACACATTTGGGCCGCCGATGGCGCGGACGGGTGGGAGCAATCCGGGTGGGCCGTCGACGCAGCCGGCCGGCGGAGCGCAAACCGCGGCAATGCCGGCGGCGTCGCGATTCCCAAGGCGATGGTGATGGACGAATTTGTGGTGATGAGGTTCGCCCAACTGATTGAGTCCGGGACCGTGGGGGAGACCGTTGACCGCGCCGTGCGCCACGGCAACTTCGGCGGAAACGCCCTCGCCGCCCACGCCGGAATGATTTGCAACGCCTTTGGACGGGGTGCAACGCGAGACAGCGCCCGGGAGAAGCGGGAGATGCGCCAGTGAAACTCGTACCGGGAAAGCTCCGGCGTGTTGTGCGCCGCGTGGTGGGCGGCGGCAATGCGCCGCCGACGAAGCAGTTGTTGGCGAAGTTGCCCGCCAAGCCGTTATCGCAACCTCCCGCCCCGCCGCCCGATTTGAACATTGCGATGATCGTCGGCGCGCAGCGCAGCGGGACGACGTGGCTGCAACTGCTGTGCGCGGCCCATCCGAAGATCGCCGGGTCCGAAGAGCTGCACGTGTTCTCCCGGTACCTCGGTCACGTCGTCGGTGCGTACTACAACGATCGCCGGCAGTACGCCGAGGCGGGCCGATCGCAGGGGTTGCCGACGCTGCTGTCGACGACCGAATTTGACGGTGCGGTGAAGCAGTTTGCCACCACGGTGTTCGCGAAGCTGCTGAAGGGCAAGCCCGGCGCGGCGCTGGCGATCGAGAAGACGCCTGACCACGTTTTGCACCTGCACTACATCCGCCATTTGTTCCCCAAGGCGAAGATCATTCACGTGATCCGCGACCCGCGCGACGTGGTCGTCTCGCAGCTGGCGGCGGCGGCGTCGTGGGGGGAGGACTGGGCGCCGAAATCGGTCGCCGAGGCGGCCGAGCGGTGGGTCGATTGGGTGAGCACGGGGCGGAAGTACGCTTCCGACACATATTTCGAAGTGCGCTACGAGACGCTGATCGCCGACGGCCCGCGCGAGCTGGGGCGCGTATACGACTTCCTCGGCCATCCGCTGCCGGGCGAGCAGGTGGAGCGAATCTACGAGCAGTTCACGATGGCGAACATCAAGTCGGGGAAAGCGCCGAACGTGCTCGTGATCCACCGCGAGCAAGCCGCCGCCACACCCGCTTCGGGCGCAGCGGCAGGCAGCACCACCGACGGCGCGAAGCCGCCCGGCAAAAAGCCCCCGGAAGGGTTCTACCGCAAGGGCAAGGCCGGGGGGTGGCGCGAAAGCCTCAGCGAGGACGACGTGCGCACGATCGAGCGCATCGCCGGCGCGCTCATGAGCGAGCTCGATTATGCACCGGCCGAGCTCGCGCCCGCGTGAAGCACCGCCGCTTGCGGCGGGTTTTTCCTCGAGCGAACAATCGAAGAAACCCGCCGCAAGCGGCGGCGCTTCACGTCAGCTTCACGATCAGCGCGATCGCGCCGTCTTTCGCTTCTTCGCGGAAGACTTTCTCGGAGTCGCCTTCTTCGCGCGCGACTTTGTTTTCCCATTATCGTCGCGCGATGCCTTCAGCTTCGCCGCCTTGGCGATGATGTCCCGGAGCATCTTTCCCGCCGCCCCGCCCTCGGCGGGTTTGTGCGACTCCCACACGTCGGGGTGATCGCCCGCCAGGATGTCCTCGAAGTCGCCGAAGCTCTTGATGCTCCTGGGCGCGGCCTCGGCGACGTCGACGTCGCCCGCCCGGTCGTCGCGGTGCTTGATCAGCAGCCACGAGCGGCTCCTGCCGGCTTCGTCCAGCGCCGGCTTGCCCCAGCGCCCGCCGCCCGTGCGGACGATCACCCATGAGCCTTTGAGCTTCACGCCCTTCAGCTCGAACTTCAATTCGCCCTTGTCCAACGCCGCGTCGATGTCTTCAAATCCCGGCGCCGGCTTCCACGTGCCTTTGTCCCACAGCATGACGATGCCCGCGCCGTAGCCGGAGGGGATGACCCCCTCGAACTGGCCGTAGTCGAACGGGTGGTCCTCGACGCGCATCGCCAGGCGCTTGTCGGTGGGATTGAGGCTCGGCCCCTTGGGCACCGCCCACGACAGCAGCACGCCGCGATGCTCGAGGCGCAAGTCGTAGTGCAGGTGCGACGCGAGGTGCTTCTGCACGCAGAAGAACAACTCCTTCGCCGTCGCCCGCTTCGTCGCGTCGGATTTCGGGTCACCCCTGGGTTCGGGTGAGGCTTTGAAGTTGCGCTTTTCATGGTACTTCGAGAGCGATCGAGGCTCGGCGGATTTGGCGGCGGGCATAGGCGGCATCGTACCGGCGCGACCGCAATCGCGCGAGCGCGCGTTCGCCGTTCACCCCGGAGCGCCGATGTGACGCGCCGCCCCTTGCGGCGGCTTTGTGTTGGTGTGCAAGACCACCCGCCGCAAGCGGCGGCGCTTCACAACTTCGCTCGCGTTATGAAATCTCCCAACGCCGCATATGTTCGCATGGCTTGCGGCAACCGCTCCGCGCCGATATTTTTCGCCGCGTTCACTCCCGTTTTTCAGGCGAAGGAGCCATCCCGTGAAGATCCGCGACGCGAAAGATTGCCGGTTCGATCTTGTTTCCCTCGGCGAATGCATGATCCGGTTGTCCCCGCCGCAGCACGGGCGCATCGAGTTTGCGCCGCTGCTGGAGGTATGGGTGGGCGGCGGGGAGTACAACGTGTCGTACGCGCTGTCGCGCCTGGGGCTGCGCACGGGGTGGGTCGGTGGACTCAACAACTCGCCGATGGGCGCGGTCGTCCGCAACCATGCGCGGGCCGTCGGGATGGACGTCAGCCACGTCGTCGAGCGCAAGTACGATGGGGTCGGCGCGAAGGACCGCATCGGGTTGAATTTTACCGAAGTCGGCGTCGCCAAGCGCGGCAGCGTCACCCTCTACGACCGCGGGCACACCGCCACCAGCGGGATGAAGCCGGGGGACGTCAACTGGAACAAGCTGTTCAAGGAACAGGGCGTCCGCTGGCTGCACACGGGCGGGATTTTTTCCGCGCTGTCGGAGAGCACGCGCCAGGTCGTCGCCGAAGCGGTGAAGGCCGCGCACGAAGCGGGCACGATCGTGTCGTACGACTTGAACTTCCGCTCCAAGCTCTGGAGCAGCAAGGACGCCATCGCCACGACCAAGCCGTTGGTCCCGTACATCGACTGTTTGATCGGCAACGAGGAAGACTTCGAGCAGGTGCTGGGCTACCAGGCCGAGGGCGTGGACGTGCACAAAGCCGGCGCGCTGGACGTCGGGCCGTTCAAGAAGATGGTCGAGCGCGTGGTGAAGGATTACCCGAACATCAAGGTCGTCGGCACCACCCTCCGCGGCGTGAAGACCGCCACGATCAACGACTGGTCGGCCATCATGTGGGCGGGCGGACAATTCTACGACGGCCCGAACTTCGAGAACCTCGAAATCGAAGACCGCGTGGGCGGGGGCGACGGGTTCGCCAGCGGCTTCACCTACGGCTTCCTCACCGGCGCCGAGCCCCAGCAGTGCGTGAACCTCGGCGTGGCCCACGGCGCGATGCTCATGAGCACCATGGGCGACACCAGCCAGATCACGCTGGAGGAGCTGACCCACGTCGCCGGCGGGGGGAGCGCGCGGATCAAGCGATGAGCGAAGGAACGCCTTCGCTTGCCGAGCGACTCGAACTACTCAGCGAATGGGATGCGGGAGAACACGCCACCGTCGAATCGAGCGCGCGGAACGGCGTCGGCGGGCGGTACAATCGGCGACACAGTGATGCTCTCCCTCTTTCTTGCCCTCACCGCGTTCAACCTGCTCTGCCTGCTGCTGACGGCGGCGCTGGGGTACGCCTATGGGGGGTCGGAGGTGACGCAGTGGCACGCGCTGGCGGGGATCGTGGCGACGATGACCTGCGTCGCCGTGCACTGCGTCGTCTTCACGTACTTCATCGCGACGGCCAAGTGGGTTCAGCACGCGGTGACGGTTAAGCACCTCGACCCCGCGCTGGCCGCGCCGACGCGGTCATTCAAGCTTGCGGCATTCCCGGTGGCGCTGGCGGCGATGCTCTCGGTGTTCGTCGCTGCGGTGCTGGGCGCCGCCCGCGCGAGCTACGGCGTGTCGCCGACGTACCACCACGTGGTCGCGTGGATCGCCGTCGCAACGAACGCGACGGTCGCTGTGATCGAGTACCGCGCCATCGCGCGCAACGGGCAACTGGTCAATCGCATCCTGGCGCAGATTTCGGCGAAGAATGCTTAACCTCCACTTGTCTGCCCCCTAATCCTATATCTTTTGTATGCGTACGCAAGTAACATATTTGCAACGACTTAAGTCAATACAGCATTCAACGGGTTTGATTATCGCATTGCAACGCGTGCCGCGGCGGGTATCGTTGGGCGCATGCGATGGCTCTGGTTTAGCCAACCTCTACGCTTCGGATTGGGCGCGTTGCTCGCTGCCGCCCTGCTCGTTGGGGGGTGTGGTGACGACAAGCAGACCACCGGTCGGTCCGGTCCGCCGGCGGAGGTGCGCATCGGGTACTTCGCCAACCTCACCCACGCGCAACCGGTGCTCGGGGTGGCGTCGGGGGACTTCGAGCGGGCGATCGCGCCGTCGAAGGTGAAGCCGCGCCTGTTCAATGCCGGGCCGTCGGTCGTCGAAGCGCTGTTCGCCAACGAGATCGACATTGGATACGTCGGCCCGGGCCCGGTCATCTCCGCTCACGCCAGGAGCCGCGGTCAGGGTGTGCGCGTCATCGCCGGCGCCGCGGCCAACGGGGTGACGATCGTGGCGCGCGACGGGTCGGGCATCACGACGCTCGCGGATCTCAAGGGCAAGCGCATCGCCACCCCCCAGTACGGCAACACGCAGGACATCGCCGCCCGCCATTACCTCCAGCACGAGCTGAAGCAGGACAAGCTGAACAACGTGATCGCCGTCCCGAATTACGAGCAGGCAGCGCTGATGGCGCGCGGACAGATCGACGCTGCGTGGGCGCCGGAGCCCTGGGGCGCCCGGCTCATCGCCGAACCGGGCGGGAAGATCATCGCCGAAGAGAAGGATCTCTGGCCGGACAAGCAATTCGCGATGACGCTGGTCGTCACCACCCCACAGTTCCTCGCCGAGCATCCGGACGTTGTCGAGAAGTTCCTCGTCCAGCACCGCGCGATCACGGCGGGGCTACAAACCGATCCGCAGGGACAGTTGCCCGCGCTGGAGGCGGCGCTGTTCGCGCTGACGAACAAGAAGTTTCCGGAGGGTGTGCTGGCCGACGCGATGACGCGCGTGCGGTTCACCGAGGATCCGCTGGGGGACACGCTGCACACGATGGCGCGGTGGTCGCACGAAATCGGGTTCCTGGCGCGAGCGCCGAAGCTGGAGGGATTGGTGGAAACGTCGTTGCTGCGCAAACTTCAGCGGGAGCAAGCGGGGGGCGGGCAAACGGGGAGCGCGAAGCCGTGACGGTGGCGCGTGC
>JBBSLV010000194.1:0-7367 GCA_038233535.1 Tepidisphaerales bacterium
ATCTGCGCCCCCGGCACGAGCTGCCGTCACCAGATCCACGACGGCACCGGCCGCACGGCCGTTCACCCGATTCAGCTCGCGGCCTCCCTGCTGTGGGGGGAACCGTAACGTTCCTTCAAAGCAGAGATGAGCGCGGAGACGTAGAGATCGCGGAGAAAGAAAGAATTCAACAAATCGTTCTGCCTTGCCTTTTCGCGCTCTCCGCGGCTCTCTGCGGTGAGATATTATTTTTTCAGGAGCATGGGAGGCTGCGGGAAGCGGGCGGGGCACACCCGAAGCGTCTGGTGCGCTTATGAAACACGTTCGTACGGATCAAAAACGATCGAAGTTCGCGCCGCTGCTCCGGACGCGCTCGGTCCAGGCGGCGATGATGACCTTGGCGCCCGGCGACGCGACGAGCGACGCCGTCGAGAACGAGCATCCCAACGCCGAGCAGTGGCTGTTCGTCGTCTCCGGCGCCGGCCGCGCGACCGTTGGACGCCGCAGCGTGAAGGTCGCCGCCAATTCGCTGCTGCTGATCGAGAAGGGCGAGCGCCACAAGATCACCAACACCGGCCGTTCACCGCTGGTGACGCTCAATTTTTACGCCCCTCCCGCATACAGGAAGTCGGGTGACGTAAAGCTTGCCGTGAAAAACGCCAACCTCCTCCGCACGATTGCGCGGCCGTTCGCCAGGTAGAAGTGAGTAGCGGGCGCGGCTCTCGCGGCCGGCAGACGAATCCCTTTCGTCCTTCATCCTTCATCGTTCCGTCTTTTATCCTTCGATTACATCTTCCACCGCACGAATCCCTCGATCGCTTCGTACTCCGCCAATCCCAGCCCGTCGTACGCCTCGGCGGTGGCCTTGTTGCGGTCTTCGGCGCGTTGCCAGAACTCGCGCTGGTCGGTGCCGGGGAAGAGGGCTTTGTCCTTCTGGCTTTCGTGCTTGAAGATCGCGATGCGCTTGCGGGCCACCTCCTCAGGCGACAGCGGCACGGCCATCTCGATTTCGTCTACGCCCCATTCCTGCCAGGCCCCGCGGTAGAGCCACACTTCGCAATGGTTCATCCAGTCGCGGTCCTTCAACCGGTGCAGCGCTTCGACGACGGCCGCGAGACACACGCGGTGCGTGCCGTGCGGGTCGGACAGATCGCCGGCAGCGTACACCTGGTGGGGCTTGACCTTCTCGAGCAGCTCCATCGTGACACGGATGTCTTCCTCGCCCAGCGGCTTCTTGCGCACGCGGCCGGTCTCGTAGAAGGGCATGTCGAGGAAGTGGATGTTGTTTTCGTTCACCCCGCTGAACTTCGCGCCGGCGCGGGCTTCGGTGCGGCGGATAAGCCCCTTGATCTTCTGCAATTCCGGACTGTCCACTTCGCCGGGCTGCTTGACGCGGACGAAGCGCTCGATCTGCTCCTCGATCTTCTCCGCCTGCTGCGCCTCCAACCCGAACTCGCGGGCGTATTCGCGCACGAAGTCGGCGTGACGCAACGCGGCCGAATCGAACACGGCGATGTTGCCGCTCGTCTGATAGGCGACGTGCACCTCGTGCTCGTGCTCGCAGAGACGGATGAACGTGCCGCCCATGCTGATCACGTCGTCGTCGGGGTGCGGGCTGAAGATCACCACCCGCTTGGGGAAGATCCCGGCGTTCTCGTGCTCGAAGGCGGGGCTGTGGCCGTGCTCGTTTTCCTTCGCCGGCTTCCCGCCGGGCCAGCCGGTGATGGTGGCCTGCATGGCGCGGAAGATTTCGACGTTGATGTCATATGCCCCGCCGCGCGACGCGATCAGCTCCTGAAGGCCGTGCTCGTTGTAGTCCTCGTCGGTCAGCTTCAGCAGCGGTTTCTTGAGCATCTGCGCCAGCCAGATCGCGGCCTTGCGCGTCGTGCGCTGGTCCCACTTCAGCCCGAAGTCGTCCATCGACCCCAGAATCCAAGGCGTCTTGAAGCGCGTCAATTCCGACGCCGCCGCCGTGTCCAGCACGACGCGGGCGCTGGTGTGCAGCTGCAAAAACGTCGCGGGAATCTGCGTGGTGACGTCGCCCTCGACCGCCCGGCGGATGACCGGCGCCTTGCCCTCGCCCCAGGCCATCATCACGACTCTTTTTGCCGACATGATGGATTCGACGCCCATGGTGATCGCTTTGCGCGGGACATTCCATTCACCGAAGAAGTCGCTGGCGGCGTCCATGCGCGTGACCTTGTCGAGCGTGATCAGCCGCGTGCGCGAATCGCGCGGCGAACCGGGTTCATTGAACCCCACGTGCCCGGTTCGCCCGATGCCCAGCAGTTGGAAATCCAGCCCCCCGGCCTGGCGGATCTGGCGCTCGTAGTTCGCGCAATACTGATGCACCTTCTCGCGCGCCACCGTCCCATCGGGCACGTGCGCGTTCTTCGGGTCGATGTCGACGTGATCGAACAGATGCTCACACATGAACCGGTTATAGCTCTGAAGCTCGTCCGGCTTCATCGGGTAGTACTCATCGAGATTAAACGTCACGACGTTTTTGAATGACAATCCCTCTTCCCGGTGCAGACGGATCAATTCGTCATACACGCTCGTCGGGGTCGAGCCGGTCGCCAACCCCAGGACACACTTTTCCCCGCGCGCGGTCTTGCTCCGGATCAGGTCCGCGATTTCCCCGGCGATGGCCTTGGAGGCCAGGGCGCTGGAGGAGTAGACGGTGACGGGGATGCGCTCGACGGTGCCCGTCAGCGCGGACGGTGCGGCGATCTCGCCGCTGGTGTGAAGACGGTTCATATCGGCGACCTTTAAGCGACGCGCAGGTTTGAGAACGGATGCGATATTATAATTGTGCGGTGCTTTTTGGCTTTCGTCAACGAAAAGGCTGGGGCGGCGTCGCGATGATCGCTCCACGCACGAGCGCGGATTCGTGCGACTCAAGACGCGCTTCGATCGATGCAAGGAAAACCAGGGACAGCGATCACGAAGACCCGTTGCGTGAGGAACACCTCAGCCCTTTGGGCGCGGCGTCCGCAGGGTTCTTTTTTGAACCGATGCGATAGCGCTCGATATGCTTTCGTGTGGCGCTGCCCTCGTCGTTCGGGCGCTTTCTTCCCCGACGCGGGCCGCATACAATGGGTTGTTGTGAAGTCGATTTTCCCGTCCGATCATTGATGCGACCCTCTCATTGATGCAACCGTCTTTCGCGAACAGGAACCCATGAGCACTCGAGCCCCGACCGCCGCTTCTCGCGCTGCCGCCATTCCGATGCCGCCCCACATCGATTACGACGGGCTGCTGGCCAAGCTCGGACCCAAGGACCGCACGAACGTCGAGCGGCACATTCTCACCGTCGAGACCGAGCGCGACGTCGAGCACGCGAAGATGTGGAAGCGCGTGGCCACGCATCTGATGACGCTCGCCGGCCACGCGGCCAAGACGACAGGGCAGCAGTCGGTCCAGTTCTTCATCGCCGACGGCAAATACCGCATGCAGGTGTTCGCCTTGGAAGACCTGCGCGACGGCAAGATCACGATTTACGCGGGCAACCCGCTGGATGAGGCGATCAAGGAGGGGCTGGTCACCCCGCCACCGAAGAACGAGCGCGAGACCAATGCATTCGCGATCAACAATGGCAAGGACAAGCTGATTCTTGAAGAGCTGGACGGCAAGAGCCTGAACCCCGCGCCGTTTTACAAGGACATGCTGGGCTGGAACCGCAAGGCCGTGCGCATCACGCTGCTGACGACCGCCACACCTGCCCAAATCGACGTCGCCGAAAAACTGTGCACGATCAGCGCGCGAAAATGGCTCGCCAAGGCCGCCGCTGCCGCCAAAGCAGAGTAGGCCCGGGGGGGAAGCCCGAATGACCAAACCAGAATGACGAATGAATGACCAATGACGAAGCCCGAATGACCAGGAGGCACATGTGCGCCTTCGTCATTCGGGCTTGGTCATTGATTCGTTATTCGGGTTTCGACATTCGGGTTCCCGTTGGGTTTCCCACCGGGTTTCCCGCGCAGCGGGCGCTAATCTGGCTTTGGCCTCATCAGCTCCTTGTTCTCCAAGTCGTCGAAACGACCGAGCTCCGGGGTGATGAGCTGCAACGATTCGGTCGTGTATTCCTTCGCCGCCTTTTCGACGGCGTTCATCATGTCGGTGAACACGTCCGGGTGCCGGTAGCTTGGCGCGGCACGCATCATTCCGATCAACTGCCGCCGGTAGTTAAGCAGGTTGTTCTGCACCGGCATCTTGAAGTCGTTGGCGACGGCGGTGATCCGGCGCGACAGGGCGTCGAGGTCGCCTTTGTGGCACTTGATGAGCAGGTCGTAGAAGAACCGCCCGTGGCTGGCCTCGTCGGCGCCCATCTTGGTGAGGATCGCCCTCAGCAGCGGCTCGTCGATGTCGCGCGCCAGCGCGCGGTAATACAGGTGCGTCGCCTTTTCCTGCAGCGCGAGGTAGATGAACCCGTCGACCATGTTGGTCTCGTACGGGAAGATGTACGCCGTCTTGCGCTCGCGCAGCATGTCCATTTCCAGCTCGTCGCGCGAGACCAGCCCGCTTTTGGTCAGGTACATCTCGAGCACGTGGGCGTGGCGGTCTTCCTCGGCGACCCAGCGGAACGTGTAGTGCAGGGCCTGGCGGTTGACGATGTACTGATCGTCCGGGAGCGTCGGGTCGGTCGTGACGCGCAGGTATTCCGAGAGATAGCCGGGCAGGTGGTCCTCGACGAACAGTACGGTCTTCACCGCGCCGCGCTGCACCTCGCTGAGGCGCTCCGGCCGGGCGATGTCGCGCATCTGCTCTTCGTTCACAAGGTCGTACGGCGACCACCCCATTCGATCGGCGCGGCGAAGGTAGTCGTACAGCACTTCATCCAGCACCGCGCGGTTCGGAAACAGCGGCGGGGTCTTGGCCCCTTGGATTGGAGTTGTTTGTTCGTGCATTTGGGTATCGTATACGGTTGTGGTAATCGAACGTAAAGGCGAAAACGCGGGTGGGCAGTGTATGGGCGGTACGGCCCGCTCGCGACCGAAGTTCGCAAAAAGCATACATTGTTCTGCGTAAGATCGGAAGAGGCGCGCTCATGAAACGGTTATACAGCACGGGTGCGTGACCGCTTCGGCGGCTGATTCCATGAAAGAGGTTGCCCATGAATCTCACGAATCCGCGCGAATGAGAACCGATGCCGATCTACCTCTTTCCCATTCGTGCCAACAGTTCGTGAGATTTGTGGGCAGGTCTGATTTTTCAACGGACACCCGCCGAAACAGTCACGCACCGTACAACGCGGGCGCGTCGTCTGGCGTGTTGTACCGCAATAGAACAGGCGCGTCGTCTGGCGGTGGACATGAACGGTCCAGACCGATACGATTTTAGCGGCTCGTCCTCGCGAGGGGGCGTATCGCGTTCCCGTAGCTCAACTGGATAGAGCGTCGGCCTCCGAAGCCGAAGGTTATAGGTTCGAGCCCTATCGGGAACACTTTCCCTGCCCGCGGCCGGTCAAGCCACTACGCTCGTGAGGATCAAAATCATGCTCAAATTCGTCTCGCTGCTCCTGTTCTGCGCCTTGTTCGTCGCGCCCGCGTTCGCTCAACAGGAGGATGGTCAGACCAAGGCCGGCGCACCGACGACCCAACGGGTGAAGAAGCGCGTTCTCGTTTTCAACCGGGCTGATGGGTTCAAGCACGCGTCGATTCCCACCTCGGCCGACGTGTTCAGGAAGATGGACGCGTCGAGCGAATCGTTCGAGTTCATCGTCACCGACGACATCAACCACTTCGACAAGGACACGCTGAACACCTATGACGCCGTCGTCTTCTGCCTGACAACCGGCGAGATCGCGCTGAGCGAAGAACAGAAAGCGGCGCTGCTCGAATACGTCCAATCTGGCAGGGGGGGGCTTGTGGGCATCCATAGCGCAACCGACACGTTCTATAAGTGGCCGGAGTTCGGGGAGATGCTCGGGGGGTACTTCGACGGCCACCCGTGGAACGCCAACGACACGGTCACGATCAAGATTGAGCAGGTCAACCCGATTACGGCGCCGTGGGGCAAGAGCAAGTTCCAGATCACCGATGAGATCTACCAGATCAAGGCCCCGTACGACCGCAAAAAGCAGGACGTGCTGCTCAGCCTGGACACGGACGCGACGGACATGACCAAGCCGGGCATCAGGCGGACCGACAACGATTTCGCCGTCGCATGGACGAAGAACGCCGGCAAGGGGAGGGTGTTTTACACGTCGCTGGGGCACAACGACGCGGTGTGGAAAGACCCGCGCTACCAGGCCCACCTGATGGCGGGATTGCAATGGGTGACGCACGCCGAGCAGGGCAAGCCCGCGGACGAGGCGGCGGGGACGAAGTAACACGAATCAGGCGGGAATCGTGCGGGCGTCGCGCGCGGGAATCGTGCGTGGGTCGGCACACGTGAGTGTGCGGGCGTCGCACCCGGCCGCTGAAGCGGCCTCGCCAAGGGGGCGCGGGGGTTATTCGGGATTGGTCAGCCAGCGCTGGTCGTGGTCTTCGCGCGCTAGGGGGGGGTCGGTGGGATCGACGCCGACGCGTTTGACGCGGGAGCCGATGCGGCAGAAGATTTCGTAGGGGATCGTGTCCGCCCACTTCGCGAGGTTGTAGGCGGAGGCTTCGCTGAGCGGGTCGTTGTCGAGGATGGTGACCTCGTCGCCGATCGTCGCCGAAGGCACGCCGCGGAGGTCGATCGTGGTCTGGTCCATGCTCACCCGGCCGACGACGGGACAGGGGTGGCCGTTCACCATCATTACGCCGCGGTTGGAGAACGCGCGGAGGTAGCCGTCGGCGTACCCGACGGGCACAAGCCCGATGCGCGTGGTGCGGTCGGCGCGCCAGGTGTGGCCGTAGCCCACGCCGGTATACGGGGGAATCTCGCGAATACCGACGAGCGGGGCGGTCCATTTCATCACCGGCTTCAGCGGTCGTTCGAGCGACGGGTTGAGCGTCGGATCGATCCCGTACAGCCCGATGCCGGGACGGACCATGTCCAGCGCCGCGCCGGGGACGAGCAGCGCGCCGGCGGAGTTGCTGGCGTGACGCAGCATCTTGCCCGCGAGCGGGCCGGTGAGTTCGTTGAAGCGGCGCAGCTGTTCGGCGGCGAAGCCGTCGGCGGTGTCCTCGGCGGTCGCGAAGTGCGTGCACACGCCGGCCAATCGCAATGACGGCCACCCCGCGACCTTGTCCAGCAGATCCGCCGCGCGACACACGCCGACGCCCGAGCGGGCCAGGCCCGTGTCGATCATCACCTGGACCACCGCGCGCTTATTGATTGATGAGGCGATGCGCGCGACGTCGTCGGCGGCGCTTTTGCCGCACAGGGTGAGGATCCACCCGCTGCGGATGGCCAGCTCCAGTTTGGTGCGTTGCCCGCCGAGGAAACCATTTTCGATG
>JBBSLV010000195.1:0-7363 GCA_038233535.1 Tepidisphaerales bacterium
CAGATATTGCGCGGACATGGGAAGCTACGATAGATTTTTCGGGCGTGTCGAATCGCTTGACCGATTTCCAGGCTAACCGTAGGGTAGCAATGGATAATCGCGCTGGGCAGCCCTTCCGCGAGGCGGGGTGCGTGATTATCGGACTGGGTAACTACCGGAATCGGGCGAACGGGCTGGCGATGCGTCGGAGACGCGCCGCCGCGGGGATTCCGGCCTTTTCCGTGGCGCAACGTCACGTCGGGCCGGAATAATGTCGAAGTGAGGTCAAGGATGGCCAAGGGTAAACACGCCGCTGCACTGTTCGAAGTGATCCACGCCGACCGCCGGTTTGGGAAGAAGACGCCGCCCGCGCGCGCCCTTTCCACGCCCAAGTGGTGGTTCAAGGGCAAGACGACGAATGCGCAGCCCACGAATGCGGCAGCGCCCGCAACAGCAGCGCCCGCAACAGCGCCCGCGCCGGTTGCGCCGTGCGTTTCGGCCGCGCCGGATCCCATCGATTTTTTGCCGCCCGTCCCGGTTGATTCAAACGGCGCGCGTCCCGTGGACGTGAAGGTCAATCCCGATCGCCAGGAGATCAGCTTCAAGCTGACCTACACCAGCGCGATCGTCGGCTCTTTCGCGCTGATCGTCGTGCTGAGCCTCGCGTACGTCATCGGCCGCAAGATGAACAGTGGCCCCGCCGGCGCGGTCGCGGCGACGGTCTCGACGGCCGACATCCGCAAAAGCGCGCCCCGGCCGGGTGTGATGGACCTGGCCAAGGCCGAGCGCGACGGAACGCCCATCTCGATCGCGCCCGACCGCGACGAGTCGGCCGGCGTGATCGACCCCACACCCGCGCCGCGAAGCGTAACCCCCGCGCGGCAACAGCAAACGAGGCAGCCACAAAATCCCGGCCAGACAACGATCGTCGTCGACGACCCGAACCGCACGATCGGGTTGAACTACGTCGTCATCCAGAGCTATCCACACGAGCAGAAGTCGCTGGCCGATGAAGCGGTGAAGTTCCTGCGCGAAGGCGGCGTAGGCGCGACGGCGGTGAAGGATTTGCCGGGCTGGCAGGGATGGTACAGCGTGGTCGGCACGCGCGGCTTTGACCGCACGAGGAGCAACCCGCAGTACGACGCCTTCATCGCGCAGATCATGGAAGTCAGCCCGAAGTTCGCCGGCCGATTGCAATGGAAGCGCTTCGCGCCGCAGCCGAAAAAGTGGGCGGGCAACCCGTAAGGGATGAGGGGATGACAAGGTACTGGGGTGACAAGGTGAGCAAGAACCGCTTCTCATCTCCTTACCTTGTCACCGGCTCGCCTCGTCCTCGTGCCGCTTGGCGCGGGACTGGGCCAATTCACGCAATTCGCGCAGCTCCCGCGACGTCAGCGGCCGGAACTCCCCCACCGCCAAGCCCTTGAGCGTCAACGGCCCCATCTTGATGCGCGTGAGGTCGCGCACCTTGTGCCCCAGCCGCGCCAGCATCCGCCGCACCTGGCGGTTGCGCCCTTCGCGGAGCGTCAGCTCGATCTGGCTCTTGTCGCGCCCCCGCTTGACGATCTTCACGTGCGTCCGCCCGGTCTTGAATCCCTTGCCCGACTTGGGGTCCGCCAGCCACACGCCCTGCGCCAGCTCTTCCACCGCCCCGTTCTGCACGAACCCGTCGACCATGGCGCGGTAGGTCTTGGGGATCCCGTAGCGCGGGTGCGTGAGCTGGTTCGTCAGTTCCCCGTCATTTGTCAACAACAGCAGCCCCTTCGACTCCGCGTCCAGCCGCCCCACCGGATACACCCGGACCGGAAAGTCCGGCGGCAACAAATCGATCGCCCGCGTCTGCTCGCCCTGCGCGACGTTCGTGCTGTACACCCCCTTGGGCTTGTTCATCACGAGGTAAACGCGCCGCTGGTTCGACTTCCCCTTGAGCTTCACCGGCTCGTCATCGACGGCAACCTTGTCCTTCTCCGGGTCGATGAGGATCGGCAGTTCGGTGGTGACCCGCCCGTTCACCGCCACGCGACCCCGCTGGACCATCTCTTCAATCGCCCGCCGCGAGGCGACGCCGGCGTTGGCGAGGACTTTTTGGATGCGTTCTTTCATGAGATATGACCCCGCGTCTGCAACAGTTGGAGATAATGGGTCATCGAGACGATCCGGAGGCTTTCGCACGGATCCAACGCGAGCAAATGCGTATCGTTGGAGACAAGGAAATCCGCGCCGGCGGCAAGGGCCGCACACAGGATCGGAGTGTCCGCCGGATCCGCGACCACGACGTGGCGAGACGCGGCCGGCTCGACGAGCGTCGCGCGCCGCAGCACCCGTTGTCGCGTGAGCACCGCAAGCCGGCGAGGGAAACCGAGCTTATCCGCAATGACGCGCTCGAGTTCATCGAGCGGATACCCACTCGTGTAAATTCGCCACGTCGCCGCAACCGTGGCGTCCACGAGCCGTTGGGCTTCCTGACCCAGCAGCGCTTCGGCTACGTAAACATTGGTGTCGAAGAATACCTTCATCGTCCGTGGCGGACGTCGTGCACCGCGGCATCAATGTCGGCCTGTAACAAGCCCCGCCCGCGCGCCGCGTCGCGGGCTTCATCGGCTTCACGTAGCCGCTCGACTTCCAGTAGTTCCGCGAGCTGCTTTTCGAGAAGCACGCGATCCGTTGTCGGGAGCTGCTGGATGCGTTGGAGAATGTCTTGAACCGCAGCGCTCATCATCCGAATCATATCCGCACATCTGCCGGCCTACCACTCGCCATCAGTGGACGTCCGGCACCGTCGGAAACGTCACCTCCAGCCACACACAATCCGTCGTCGTCTTGATGATCGGATTCTTCATCTCCGCCGGGAGCAGGATGGTTTCGCCGCGCGTGAAACGCGTCGGCTCCTTCATCCCGTCGACGCGCACCTCGGCGGAACCTTCGAGCACCACCCACACGACCGGCTGATCGTACGGCACCGGCTCTTCGATCCCCTCGGTCATCCGCACCTTCTCCAGCTTGAAGTACGGGCTTGTGACCAATCGCGAGACGGTCGTGAACAGCCCGGCGACGTGACTGCGCGTCTGCGGCGGCTCGCGCCTACCGGAGAAGTCGATGCACTCCATGGCCTGCTCGACGTGCAACGTGCGCGGCTTGCCGGTGCTCGGATCGACGCGGTTGAAGTCGAACACGCGGAACGTCGTGTCGCTCGGCGTCTGCACCTCGGCAGCGAGAATGCCGGCGCCCAGCGCGTGCACCGTGCTGCTGGGGAGGTAATGGCAGTGGCCCGGCTTGACGGGGATGGACTGAATGAGCTGGTCTGACTCGCCGCGGTGGACGGCCTGCTGAAAGGCTTCGCGGGTGACGCCGGGACGCAGCCCCTTCAAAATGCGCGCGCCCGGATCGCTCTGCACGATGTACCACGCCTCGCTCTTCAGATGCGCGCCGGGATGCACGTCCGCATATCCCTTCGGCGGATGCACCTGCACCGACAAATCCTCCCTCGCGTCGAGAAACTTGATCAGGATCGGGAATTGCCCCTGCCCACCCTCTCCCCCCTGCCCCGCCAGCGGAACGTCGCCCGTAAGCGACTTTCCGAACTCCCCGACGACCCAGTGCAGCGTGCGCCCGGTCAGCGGGCCGTTGGCGATCTCGGCGCTAACCCACTCGGTCGAATTCTCGACCACGCCCGGCGGGAAATCGTACAGCTCCCAGCTCTCGCCGATCGGTCTGCCCGGCGGAAGCGGCTTGCCCAGCAAGGCCTCGATTTTTCGCCCGCCCCACATCTTCTCAACGTAACGCGGCTTGAATTTCAGTGGATACAAAGACATCTGCCCGCCGTCCGTTGTCAGGGTCAATCGTTGCGCCGTACCTGTATAACTTACGGGTCGCGACAACCCCGGACAACCGGCTCGTGCCGAGCGCCACGACACGATCACGATTGGACGATGTGCCCGATGCGGCGGATTGTTTGACGCCCGCCGCGCCGTGGGCAAGAATCTCCCGCCGGCCCCGGTGGCGGAACGGCAGACGCTACGGACTTAAAATCCGTTGCCCGCAAGGGCGTGCGGGTTCGATTCCCGCCCGGGGTATTGGTCTGATTGGTACAGTTTCGTAAGCAGCAGAACCGCTCGGAAAAACCGGGCGGTTTTGCTTTCCCGCCTCCGCGACTTTCACGTCAGTACGTTGTGATTCCGCCGGGTACTGCGCCGCATTCTGCGCCGTTTCCATCTTGGGCGGATGCGATTTGATATCGGTTGCCGCGGACGCCACGGCAAAGTGGGCATCGGTGACTTGCAGGTAGTGCTCGCGCGCCACGTCGGCGGTGTTGCCCAGCCAGGCGCACACGACGTGGCCGGGCATCGTCTCGGCAAGCTCTGTCTGCCGGCTCGCCCGCAGGTTATGGAACAGCTTGGGCCACGGCTCCAAGCCCGCCCGGCGGATAATGCGCTGGAATTGCGTCCGAAGATTTTGAGTCCCCGCCCGGTAGCGGGTGATGATGTGCTCTGCGCCTTCGGCGGCCTGCTCGAACACTTCCAACAGCGGCTTGCGCAGCTCGGGGAACAGTGGGATAATCCGGCTCGCCCGGCCTTCGATGTGCTCCGTCTTGGGCGACGGCACGCGCAGCCGGTTCCGTTCCCAATCCACGTCCGCCCACTTCAACGCCAGGTGTTCCGATGGGCAGCGCAGCCCGCCGTAGCGGCTCAATGCGAAGATCAGTCGCCACTCGGCATCGGGGCAGGCGTCCATCACTTGCTTTGCCACGTCGGCGGTGATGAAGAATTGTCGCTCGGGATTGCTGCGGACGTGCGATTCGATCTCGGCAAAGGGATTGTCGCGGATGATCCGCTTGCGGACGGCGAAGGAGAATAACTGCTTGGCGCGTCCACACAGGCGACGGGCGCTATTCACGGCCAGCTTGCCGCTCAAATGACGCCAGTATTCTTCGGCGTCGCCGGCAGTGATGTCCGCCAGTCGCTTATCCGCCCCGAAGAATGCCACCAGCTTGGCGCGGGCCTGCCCAAGCTGAATGCGGGTGTTCGGCTTAATGTCCGTCCGCCCGGCGGCGTAGGCGTCAATGAACGCGGCCAGCGTCGCGTTGCGCTGTTCTCGCGACTTCACCAGCCCGGCCACCGCCAACCGGGCGTGCATCTTCTCATCCAGCCCGGCCAGCCAGCGCGACGTTTCATCGTCGATGCTGCCGGTGATGGTTCCGCCGATCAGCGATTCCACCTTCACCTTGAACGCCTCGGCCTGCTTCATGCTCACCTTGCCCAGCCGGATCGCTCGCCGCTGCCCGTCGGGGCAGACAACCTGAATGCGCTTCAGCCCGTCGCCGTCTTTTACGATGCTCGCCATGATTCACCTGTCCTTTGTTCTGTTGCTTCGCCTGGGGCTTCGTCTCCGCCACTACGCTCAGCCCCAGCAGTTCGCCCAGCCGGTCGATGGTGCTCAACTGCAACCCGCCCCGCGCGTGCATGAAATAGCTCATGGTCGATTCGGGCAGATTGATTTCCTTGCAGATGCGGTAGCGGCTCATCCCGCTGGCGTTGATCGCTTCCCGCAACTGCTGGCTCACCGGCTTGGGCTTCTTGCGTGTCATGCCCGGCAATCTACCCGATGCGTATATTTAATGGAAGCATTAACTTTCCGGGTTTCCGATGCTCGCCGGATCGCCAGCCGCTTCGCGGCGATGCAAAGCTTGTGGAACGATTACCACAAGCTTCCGCCCCCAAGTCTTCGGTCCTGCGCTCCCTCGCGCGTGCGCGAGCTGGAAGTGCCACAATCAGCTAGCGTGGTAACATCGTGTAACCGCGGTCCACCTCGCGCGCGTGCGCGAGATGGAAGTAGCGAAACGGTTCTAGAGAACCAAACCGCTAAATCGGTCCACCTCGCGCGCGTGCGCGAGATGGAAGACCCTCAGTAAACTTTACTGAGGGTATCCCAGACTCGGTTCACCTCTCGCGCGTGCGCGAGATGGAAGTAACTCGATCAATTGATCAGGTTCCACGCGAACACGCGCCCGCGATAGCTCGATCCACCCCTATGCGAAACTCCCCCGCGCCGCCGGGCGAGTGACCGGACGGCACGGGAGAGCGAACACACAAGGTCACATATGAGAGGCGGCCCCCGTCAGCGACGGTGCCGGTCCGCGCAGGATCGGGCCGCCTTTCTGCATCGCGTCGCGGTTGGCGACGCGGCGCTCTTCGGCGGCACTGTCGCCCGCCGCCCTCTGTGCGGCCACTCCGCCACGGATGCGATAGCGCTCATTCGCGCGGCGCGCGGCGGTCTCGATCTCGTTCACCAGATCATCCGCGATCTCGATAAGCGCTGCCGCGTCGCGGTTGAAGATGTCCGTCGCATGTACCGTCTCTGCGCCATCGAACGCGTCGAGGTGTGCCGGATCTCCGCTGCGCGCCAGCGCCGCGCGGGCGAGTGCGCGACGCTCCCGTGCGGCCGCGCGACGGGATTCAAACTGCTGCTGGGCTTCAATCGGGTCCATAAAAACTCTCCTGCCGGTTATTGCCGGCGGTTGGGGGTTGTTGGCGTCGGGGTACGATTCCAGCGCCGAATCGGGGATCAAATCGGTTGAATGCATAGGTCAGTCCCTCCCCGGATGGCGACGGCCCGCGGCGATGCTGACGGCCCTCGCCCATTCGTCGGGGTCCATGCTCGCGATCCGGTCGGTTTCACGTTCAATGCTTGCCGCCAGCGCGTTCTCATCCACCGCGCCCAGCTCGTCTATCGCGTGCGGTCCGTGGCGCATTTGCGCGTGCCAATGGTGCACAACTTGGTGGATGCGCTCGCGCGGGGTATCGAGCGTGGGTCGCGCGGCATAGATGAGCATCGACGTGAGGTGCTCGGCAAAGCTCGCCCAATCGAAGCCGCGGGCTCGCTCCCGTTTCTCGGCCATCCGCTGCTCGAGCCAGCCGGGCGGGCCGCCGCCGTTGCCGTGTTGCTCGAGCGAATCGAGCCGGGCGCCAATGCTCTTCACGATGCACCTCCCATCGGGAACCCGCACGATCGGTGATGCAGCACGTTCACGATGCCCGTGTATTCGGCCTGCTCTGCATCCGTCATGCGGCGCTCTTCATTCGCACGGGCGAGTAGCGCCATGCGATCCAGTTCCATGTTCGTAGCGCACCGCAGCAGGTGGTCCGGCGCGGGTTGCTGGCGGTAGACGATGTTCACGCGCGGCACATCGGCGGGCTGCTGCTGCTCAAGCTGGCGTAGTCGGGCGTCGATGCTCACGACAGGTGCTCCCTTCCGTGGCCGTTGTTCCGTTGTGGCTGCGCGTTTGCTTCCAGCGACTCGATGCGCTCGATGAAGTCGAACGCCACGGACTTCCCAATGAGCCGGTCGAGCAGTTCTTTAATTGCCGCGAGGTCGCCGCCCTTCGCCA
>JBBSLV010000196.1:0-7320 GCA_038233535.1 Tepidisphaerales bacterium
ACTCTTCCCAAGCCCTCATCATCGGCGTCATGGAGCACATTGAGGAAGCCGGCATCCATTCCGGCGACAGCGCCTGCTCGCTTCCGCCGTACTCGCTGTCGAAGGAGATCGTCGAACGGTTGAAAACGCAGACGCGCGATCTCGCCCGTGCTTTGAGCGTTCGCGGGCTGATGAACGTGCAGTACGCGATCAAAGACGACGAGATTTACGTCATCGAAGTCAACCCGCGCGCATCCCGCACCGTGCCGTTCGTCTCCAAGGCGACGGGCATTCCCTGGGCGAAGATCGCGGCGAAGGTGATGGCTGGAAAGTCGTTGAAAGAGCTCGGCGTCACCGAACAACCCGACCCGAAGCACACGAGCGTGAAGGAAGTCGTCTTCCCCTTCGCCAAGTTCCCCGGCGTCGACATCATCCTCGGCCCGGAAATGCGCAGCACCGGCGAGGTGATGGGCATCGACGCCAACTTCGAGCTGGCGTTCGCCAAGAGCCAGGTCGCGGCGGGGACGAACATCCCCACGAACGGGACGGCGTTCATCAGCGTCCGCGACGGTGACAAGGAATCGATCGTGCCCATCGCGAAAAGCCTGGCCGGCGCGGGGTTCCAGATCCTGGCCACATCGGGCACGTACGACACGCTCGCCAGGAATGACGTGCCCGCGACACGCATCAGCAAGCTGGCCCAGGGCCGGCCGAACATCAAGGACTACATCAAGAACGGCCAGCTTCAGCTGATCATCAACACGCCGACGAAGAAAGGCCCGCAAACGGACGAAGGCGCGATTCGCGCGATGGCGGTGCTGCACAAGGTGCCGATCGTCACGACGATCACGGGCGCGAACGCGGTGACGCGGGCGATTCAGCAACTTCAGAAGGGCGATTGGGGGGTCAGGCCGTTGCAGGAATACGTGGGGGGAAACCCGAAGCTCGAAACCAGAAATCCGAATGAATGACGAATGACCAAATCCAAGTCAAGAGGCGGCAAACTTTCCCTTCGTCATTCGGGCTTCGTCATTTGTTCGTCATTCTGGTTTCGACATTGGGGCTTATTTGCGCGGGTTTACTTCAGCACGTCCAGCAGTTGCGACAACTCCGACTTCTGCGGGTCATCCGGATTGTTCTTCAGGTACTTGTCCAGCCAGATTGACGCCGGCTGGGACAGGCCGCAGCGGGCGAGCACGAGCGCCAGATCGCGCTGAAGCTGTTCGCGCTTGGGCCAGAGAAGCATTTCCATTTCCAGGATGGCGGCGACGTCGGCGAAGTGGCCGCTGTTACCGAAGGTGTGCAGGAGGTTCTGCAATATGCGCGTCAGCCAGTGGCGGTTGCTGATGGGAAGAATCAGCTCATCCGACCATTCCGCATCGGGCCCGAGCATCGCCTGCATGCGCTCGTGGGCTTCGTCCTTCGTGAGGATGCGCCCGCCGGTGAACGGGTCGACGAGCATCATCGAGCCGTCGACTTCCACCCCGCACAAAAAGTGTCCCGGAAGCCCCACGCCCCAGGCGCGCAAGCCCAGTCGCTCGGCCACCAGCTTGTAGATCAGGCTCAGCGTGATCGGCAGGCCGCGCTTCGATTGCAGGGCGACAGGCAGATAGCTGTTGGCGGTGCCGTAGTAGTCTTCGGTGTTGCCGCAGAACCCTTGTTCCTCGAAGAGAAAGTCGTGCAGGTGGGCCATCAACGCCTGCGGCTGGGCGCCGCGGACGCGCGAGCGGATGGTGTCAGCGTAGCCCTGAAGTGTCGCATCGACATCGGCGGGGTCGATGTTGTCAACCTGGTGCATCGCGATGGCAGTCGCGCCGTAAAGCAGGGCATCAGGGGAATCGATCACCTTTACCTGCCGGGCAAGCAGTTTAAAGGCCTCCGGGTTGCAACACATGGGTAATGACGGTTTCATTACAAATTCTCCTGGTCGAAAGACTCGCTATCGACCAAATGCTGCTGAAGTCAGTGCATATTCCGTGCCACGCCCCGCTTCATTGGATTTTGACAAGCCCCTCGGAGCGGTGGACACCCCCCGGATCCCCCCGTTACACTGCATCGCAGTCGCGCGGGCGAGAGGCAAACTTCATGGAACTACTGCTGTCGATCACGATCTTCACCGCCTTCGGCGCGGGCTTCGTCTTCGTGAATCTCGCCGTCGGTTCCCTGGCGCGCCCGAAGATCCCCAACCCCGAGAAATCCGCCGTCTACGAGTGCGGCGAACCGAGCATCGGCAGCAGTTGGGTGCAGTTTGACCTGCGATTCTACATCGTCGCCCTCGTGTACCTGATCTTCGATGTCGAAGTTGCGCTGTTCTACCCGTGGGCCGTCGCGTACGGCAGCGCGCACGAGCTGGGCGCGCAGATCGGCATGACCGCGACGCAGATCCGCGGCGTGGCGATCGTGGACATGCTGTTTTTCTTCGGCGTGCTGCTCGTCGGGTTCGCGTACCTGTGGCGCTTCGGCTACCTCGACTGGGTGCGCTCGGCGGCCAACACGAGCCTCAAGGTCGACTACCAGCCCGGCATCGATCTCCGCCGCGAGGCGCGCATCGACCGCGCCCTCTGATCAAGAAAATCCCCGTCAAGGTTCGCAAGAACTCCGGAAGAAGAAGCTGAACACGAATCCACACGAATCGATGCAAATCTGCACGAATGAACTCAGCTCAAAGTTGATCCTGTCTTCGTTCGTGTGCGTTCCTGCAGATTCGCGTCGATTCGTGTTCCAATTCCTTCCGATTTACCAGCGGTGCCTGAACCATTTCCCACAACCTCCGCCGGTCCAGCGGTCGCGCCGTCTCGTCGCCGCCCGCGCAGCGGCGAACTCCCCGTGCTGCTTCTGCTCATCGCGACGCTGTTCGTGTTCGGCCGGGTGCTCACGTTCGACTTCGTCAAATGGGACGACGACGTCAACACCTACGCCAACCCGAACCTCAACCCCCCGACGTGGGGCGCGCTGCGGTATTACGCGACGCACCTTTACTACAACGTGTACATGCCCGTGACGTGGGCCGTGTGGCTGGTGACGGCGATGGCCGCATACCTGCCAAACGCGCCGCCGGACATGCCGCCGCTGAACCCCTACCTGTTCCACGCCCTGAGCCTCGCGACGCACGCGATCGCCGCGCTGCTGGTCTACCTCGTCCTGCGGCAACTGCGGTTCGATCCCTGGCCTGCCTGCGCGGGCGCGCTGGTCTTCGCCGTGCACCCGCTTCAGATCGAATCGGTCGCGTGGATCAGTGCATACAACGTGCCGCTCTGCGGCGCGTTCGCGATGTTGGCCATCTGGCAGTACCTGCGCTCAGCCGACGCGACGAACGCAAAGCAGCGCCGCCGGCGCTATGCGTGGGCGACGCTGGCGTTCGTCCTGGCGCTGCTGTCCAAACCGATGGCGGTCACCGTGCCGTTCGTGGTCATCGCCATTGACGTGCTGCTTCTCCGCCGCCCCTGGCGGGCGGCGCTGCGCGGAACGGCGCCGTGGCTGGCGCTGGGCGTCGCGTTCGCGATCCTCACCGCGTCGTGGCAGACAAAGCGGGAATTGGCCGAGGTCTGGCCTTTGTGGACGCGCCTCCTCATTGCCGCCGACGCCGTTGCCTTCTACCTGCGCAAGCTCGTCTGGCCGTTCGGCATGACGCTCGACCACGGGCGCACGCGGCTCGCGGCGCTATCCGATCCCCACCTGCTATGGACCGTGCTGCTGCCCATCCTGCTCCTCGCGGCCCTGTGGCTGGCGCGCGACCGGGCCCGCCCGCTGCTCGCGGGGCTGGTGATCGGAGTCGCGGGGATGCTGCCGGTGCTTGGGTTGGCGCCGTTCGACTTTCAGCAGTTCTCGACCGTCGCCGATCGCTACGCGTATCTCGCGCTATTGGGCGCCGCCATCGCGGTGGCGTGGCTGATCTCACGCGCGCCCCGAAGCGCGGGCCCGCTCGCCTGCGTGCTGCTGGCGGTGCTCCTCGCCGCCGCCGCGTGGCACCAGGTGGGCCATTGGCGCAACAGTCACACGCTCTTCGCACGTTCCACGAGCGTGAACCCGCGCAGCGGCGTCTCCTGGCTGAACTGGGGCGCCGTCCTCATTGGTGAAAATCGCGCGCACGAGGCAATCCACCGCCTGCGCCGCGCCATCGCGATTCTCCACGACTACCATGACGCCCGGCTGAACCTGGGCACAGCCCTCTACAACGCCGGCGACATCCCCGGCGCGCTCCGGGAGCGCCGGCGGCTGCTGGCGCTCTTCCCCGACTCCCCCGCCGCCCACGTCGCCCTGGGCGACTTCCACGCCGACCTCGGGGACCGCGCCGCTGCCGCCGCGGCCTACGAGGCCGCACTGCTCCTCCGCCCCACCAGTCCCGTCATCAAAGCAAGGCTCGCCCGCCTCGCTCAACCCGCATCCGCCGCATCCACGCAACCCGAAACCTCACCGGGAATGAGTCGTAAAGCCAATCTCCAGGAACCGGTCGGGGCCGTGCTCGGGGATCAGTCTCTGCCAAGCCTGCCGGCCCGGCTTGACAGGGCCACCATCAGATGTAAATTGACCCGCCCGCCCGCGGTAACCCCGGTGCGATCGAGCCGTTTCGGCAGTAGCTCAATGGTAGAGCAGTCGGCTGTTAACCGACCGGTTGTAGGTTCGAGTCCTACCTGCCGAGTTTTTCATCCGCCCTGTCCCGAGTGGGACTCCCATCGATAGCGCCATGCCGTTACGCATTGAAGACTACGCACTGATCGGGGACTGCCAGACCGCGGCGCTCGTGGGGAAGGACGGGTCGATCGACTGGCTGTGCTTCCCGCGGTTCGACTCCGCCGCGTGCTTCGCGGCGCTGCTGGGCACGCCGGAGCACGGGCGCTGGATCGTGGCGCCGGTGGGAACGGTGCGCGCGGTCCGACGCCGGTATCGGCAGGGCACGCTGGTCCTTGAGACGGACTACGAGACGGACGACGGCGCCGTGACGCTGATCGACTTCATGCCGCCTCGGACGAGCGACCCCGAACTCGTCCGCATCGTCGTCGGCACGCGCGGGCAGGTCCGAATGCGGACGCAGCTCACGATCCGTTTTGATTATGGGTGGGTCGTCCCGTGGGTTCGAAAGCTCGACGGCGCAAGAGGAATCCGCGCCACTGCGGGACCGGACACGCTCTACCTGCGGACGAACGTGCCGCTCCACGGCGAGAACCTGCACACGGTGGGCGAGTTCACCGTCTCGGCAGGCGAGCGAATCCCCTTTGAACTTACCTGGCACCCGACCTCGGAGCCCGAGCCGCCCGCGCGGGATCCGGAAGCGGCTTTGCGCAAGAGCGACGCATGGTGGCGCGAGTGGTCCGGACGCTGCACGTACGAAGGCGAATGGCGTGAGGCGGTGCTCCGGTCGCTCATCACGCTCAAGGCCCTGACGTACGCGCCGACGGGGGGAATCGCCGCCGCGGCGACAACCAGCCTGCCCGAGCACATCGGCGGGGTGCGTAACTGGGACTACCGCTACTGCTGGCTTCGGGATGCGACGTTCACGCTCTACGCGCTGATGGTCGGAGGTTACATCGATGAAGCCCGGGCATGGCGGCAGTGGCTGGTGAACGCGGTGGCCGGCACGCCCGCGGAGCTTCAAATCATGTACGGGCTGTCCGGGGAGCGCCGGCTCACGGAACTGGACCTCACGTGGCTGCCTGGCTACGAGGCGTCCACCCCCGTCCGAATCGGCAATGCCGCGTATAAACAGCGTCAGCTCGACGTGTATGGGGAGGTGATGGACGCGCTGCACGCGGCACGGCGCCTGGGCCTCCCGCCCAGCGAGGAGGCCTGGCGCATCCAGTGCGCGATCGTTCAGTTTCTTGAGACGCAGTGGCGTGAACCCGACGAAGGAATTTGGGAGATGAGGGGACCCAAGCGGCACTTCACGCACTCGAAGGTGATGGCGTGGGTGGCGTTCGACCGCGCCGTGAAGGCGGTCGAGCAGTCCGGGCTGTCCGGCGACGCCGCGACGTGGCGGCGCGCGCGCGACGAGGTGCACGCGCAGGTGATGGCCCAGGGGTTTAACGGCGAGGTCAACGCCTTCACACAGTTCTACGGCTCCAAAGAACCGGACGCCAGCCTCCTCATGCTGCCCATGGTCGGGTTCATCGACGCCAACGATCCGCGGATGGTTGGGACGGTGGAACTTATCCGCAAGCGGCTCCTGCATGACGGGTTGGTCGACCGCTATCCACTGAACCCGTCCGTCGACGGTTTGCCCGGCGGAGAGGGTGGGTTCCTTATCTGCACGTTCTGGCTTGCGGACAACCTGGCCCTTCAGGGACGCCAGGCCGAGGCTCGTGAGATATTCGAGCGGCTGCTCTCGCTGCGGAACGACGTCGGGCTGTTGTCCGAGGAGTACGATCCGGTCGCCCGGCGGTTCCTCGGCAACTTCCCCCAGGCCTTCTCCCACATCGGGCTTGTGAACACCGCGCGGAACCTGTCGCGTCACGGCGGTCCCGCCGAGGACAGGCCACACCAAAACGGCTAGTGGGCCGTTCCTCTTGGAATTGCGGGACAATATCTGCAGCCATTCGTCCGTCAAGCCGGGCTGTTGTGGGTGATTCACCCGCAAGCTCGCTGGGAACGGCCCACTTTAGGCGCTAACTTCGTGGCATTAGAGGATGACCCCTTTATGTCCGCCGGTGCTGGGTAGACGACGAAATGCCAGTGTTCGGCATGAGGCACCAGTCCAGCAGGCGGATCGGATGCCGCTGGTGTGCTTCGCAGAGGATATGATGGAAAGCGAGGTAGTCGTCCGGCTTCTTAAACAGCCGCAACCGCCCGGCCGCGCGGTTCCAGACGTGGTGCACATATCCGCCGGGACATTGCCGGGCGACACGTGGCATGTGTCGCAGTATTGCGGATCCTGCGTCGCAACGCAAGAAAATAGCTACGTCCCCTTTAGTCCGGTCCCCTTTAGTCCGGTCAATGCCGGCACCGATTCCGGCGGCACCGGCCGAACGGCGCTGCATCCCATCCAACTCGCGGCGTCACTGCTATGCGGAGATGCATAGCGCACCTCCGAATCAGCTCAACAGCGAAGCGGCCCGCAGTGCAGGACGTTGCGCGCCGCCATGGCCTGCGACGTCACGTTGATGCCTTGCGACGTCACGTTGATGCCCTTCGACGTCACGTTGATGCCCCGCGACGTCACGTTGATGCCCTTCGACGTCACGTTGATGCCCTTCGACGTCACGTTGATGCCCTTCGGCGTCACGTTGATGCCCTGCGACGTCACGTTGATGACCACCAACGTGACTGGGCTAGGCACGAATGTGACGCGGGTGGTCACCACCGTGACCGAAGTGGTCACCACCGTGACCGAAGTGGTCACCACCGTGA
>JBBSLV010000197.1:0-7319 GCA_038233535.1 Tepidisphaerales bacterium
CCGCACGTCACCGGGGCTTCTCGCCGAGGTCGGTTTGCACCTTCGAATAAATGCGCGTGTCGCGAAGCTCCTTCTCCATAACGCGCGCGTCGCATCGCAACACGCCGTCAAGGCGGAACCCCAACAGGCTGCTGTGTTTGCCGCTCCACGAACGTACGCGTTATGAATAAAGTTCACGCATGGTTAGCGTGACCGGCGCAACGACTATGCCGGAGGAGGCGAGACGGGCGGCGCATCTACCTCCCAGTCCCCGATGTCCCAGCGTTGACCCGGTGGATCCTTAAGCCCCCACTGCTTCAAGATCGCCTCTCTTCGTCGCCTGCGCTTTCGATCAAGTGCTTCGTTGCCCTCCCGTAACACGTTAAACAGTTCGCCGGCATCGTCGCGGCGAAACGGATCGAACTTGTAGCTGTCTCCGGGCGTCCTCGTTTCGAGCACTCTCACTGTTAACGCGTCAATGCCAGCGACGACGTCCGTAATCAAAGAACGAGTTATGCCGGGAAGCACCTCCTTTGAAAGCGCGATCGCCTTGGCGCCATGAGCGACCCTCTGGTGTCGGTGCGAAATCAGCCTCTCGGCCAGTTGTCTCAGAAGAAGTAGCTCGTCCTCCAGAGCTAAGCGCGCGGGATGCTGCGGAGGCCGCGATAGTTCCACGATTGCTCGCTCAAGCGATATCGTCTCCTTCTTCATCACGCTCTGCCGATCTAAGAGTCGGCAAACGTCCAGTACCACCGCGTCGAGGAGCACATCTCGGAACGTCCGAAACACTCGCCCATTTCGGCGATTGATCAGCCTGATGCGCTCTTCGCTGTGATCGAATACGTCGCAGAACGTGCGCCACCGGTCATGCAAGATGGCAACGGATCTAAAGACGGCATCGAAGACGTTCGAGGGCCACTGTTGCTCGTCGTTATCAGCATGTTGAGGCATGAGTGGTCCTCGTGACGTCCTTACAACAGGCACTGAGAGAATCGAACTCCCGACTTCTGGTTTGGAGCCAGAAATGATGCCACTTCACCAAGTACCCGAATCGTCGACTACACCTCCCGATCCACCGCCGCCGCCACGCGCTTGACCGCCTTCATCATTTCCTCGAACGCCTTCGGCGTCATCGACTGTGCGCCGTCCGTCATGGCGTGCTCCGGGTCGCCGTGTACTTCGAGGATCAACCCGTCGGCGCCGCACGCGACCGATGCCTTGCACATGTCGGCCACCAGGTGGGCCTTGCCCGTGCCGTGGCTGGGGTCGACGACCACCGGCAAATGACTGCGCCGGTGCAGTTCGGGCACGATCGCCAGCGGGAGCGTGTTGCGGACGTAATCTTCGAACGTGCGGATGCCGCGCTCGCAGAGCATCACCTGATGATTCCCCCGCGCCATGATGTACTCGGCGGCGAGCAAAAACTCCTCGAGCGTCGCGCTCATGCCGCGCTTGAGCAGCACGGGCTTGGTCGTCTCGCCGATTTTGCTCAGCAGGTTGAAGTTCTGCATGTTGCGCGCGCCGACCTGCAAAACGTCGGCGTACTCGACGCAGGCGGGAATCTGCTCGATGCTCATCACCTCAGTGACGATCGCCAGCCCCGTCTGATCGCGCGCCTCGGCCAGGTATTTCAACCCCGCTTCGGCAAGCCCCTGAAACGCGTAAGGCGACGTCCGCGGCTTGAACGCCCCCCCACGCAACCCGCTCGCGCCGGCTTCTTTTACCGCGTGCGCCAGCTCGATCAGCTTCACCCGGTCCTCGACGCTGCACGGCCCGGCGATGACGCCGATCTTCTTCCCGCCGATCGACCCCGCCTTGCCCAGCGGGACGACCGTCCGCTCCTTCTTCATTTCCAGCGACGCCATCTTGTACGGCGCGAGGATGGGCATGACCTTATCGACGCCGGCCACCGTTTCCAGCACCGACTTGTCCTTGAACCGATCATCGCCAATGACGGCGATCACCGTCCGCTCCTCGCCGACGATCACGTGGTCCTTCAGACCCATTTCGCGCACCCGGTTTTTCACGTGTTCCACCTGCTGGGGCGTCGAGCCCTGTTTCATCACGACGATCATGACCGACCTCCATTGCTTCGAATCCGCGTGCTTCGCCAGAACATGGCTCCCTCGCCTGACCTTGTGAGACACGCCAACAAAAAAGCCTCAGGACTCCCGTCCTGAGGCTCGCGTGGTCGAAAAAATCGCCGGCTCAGAACGCGCAGTTTCCCGTGGGGGTAAAGTAACCCTTAAACCAGAAACCGAACTTCGTCGACGAGTGGCTCATTACTGCTGTAAACGTATCACGCCATTCAGCGATGTCAAACGCGATTCGCGAGGCCCACATTTGCGAGCGCGGCTGGCCGAGAGTGTGACGCCGTCCACGATCCGCATACCATTCTGCCCCGATGCGCATCATCGCCGGCGAGTTCCGTGGCAGACACTTGCTTCCCCCCGAAGGGTGCACCACCCGTCCGATCACCGACCGCGTGAAGCAGTCGCTGTTCGACATCCTCACCCCGCTCATCGACGGCGCCATCGTCTACGACTGCTTCGCCGGCACGGGGAGCATGGGGCTGGAATGCCTCAGCCGCGGGGCATCGGCGGCAACGTTCTTCGAAGCCGACCGTCCGGCGCTGAAGCGACTGGAGACGAACATCGCGACGCTGCAAGTGAGCGAGCGGAGCAAAGTCGTCCCCGGCGATTTGTTCCGGTGGTTCGAAGCCCGGGCAGACGCGAACCGAACCGCCGGCGCTGACCTTATCTTCCTCGACCCGCCCTACCGCTTTCTCCGCGAGCGGCCGGATGATTTACGCCGGCTGGCGATGCGCTTCGCCGAGGCACATTTAAAACCGGACGGCACGGTCATCTTCCGGCACGACACTGGCGATCAACTGGAACTGCCTGGTCTGTCGCGCGCCGACGTTCGCACTTATGGCGGGATGGCGCTGGACTTCCTGCGCTTCTCGTGAGACGCGTCGTGAAGGCACGCTCGCGGTCGCCCCGCCGCTGCGAGTATCCTGCTCCGCGTGACGACCGCGGCCAGCCATGAAGGATCCAAGCCCCCCTGCCTGCGCGAGGACGCGCTGGCGGTGCTGATGCGCCTGCGCGAGGCGGGACAAGTCGCGTACTTCGCCGGCGGATGCGTGCGCGATGAGCTGCTCGGGCTGACGCCGAAGGATTACGACGTCGCGACCGACGCCCCGCCGGACCGCGTGCGGAAACTGTTCACCAACACGCAGGCGGTCGGCGCCGCCTTCGGCGTGATCCTCGTGCGGCACCGCAGGAGCGCCGTCGAGGTCGCCACCTTCCGGACCGACGGGAGATACGTCGACGGCCGGCGCCCCGAAGCCGTCACGTTCACGACCGCCGAGGAGGACGCGAAGCGCCGCGATTTCACGATCAACGGGTTGTTCCTCGACCCGGTCGAGAATCGCGTGATCGATTACGTGGGCGGGCAGGAGGATCTGAAGAACCGCGTACTCCGCGCGATCGGCAATCCGGATCAGCGGTTCGAGGAAGACCACCTCCGCCTGCTCCGGGCCGTGCGTTTCGCCGCTAGGTTCGCGCTCACACTCGATCCCCGGACCGCAGCCGCGATCGCGTCGCACGCGCTGCACCTTCAGCGCATCAGCCCCGAACGAGTGGGCGAGGAGCTTCGGCTCATTCTTACACCCCCGACACGGGTGGCCGCGTGGGAGCTGCTGTGGGCACTGGAGTTGCTTCCCGTGATATTCCGCGCGATGCCGGAGTGGGCGACGCGCCCCTTGCCGCGCGACAGGTACGGTGGCCCCTTGTTTCCGGAACTTTCACCGCAGCACACAATTCCTTTCGGCTTGGCCTTGGCGGCATTGGCGTTCTGCTATCGCAGCAGCGCGGCGAATGGATCGAGCCTCTTCCTGCTGGAGCGCGGCGAAATTCGCCGGGCGGTCCAAGCGTGCCGGACGACGTTGAAGATCAGCAACGATGAAGCTGAGTTGATGAGCGCTTGCCTCGATGTAGCTGAGTTGCTGCGCGCCGACCCCCCCACCGTGGCGACGATGAAGCGATTCCTCGCCAAGCCATCATCCCGCTATGCGCGGCAGTTTCTGGAAGCCTTGCTGCACGCCCAAACGAGCCACACGCGGATCATCTGGCTGCGAGAGCAATTCGAGGAACTCGATCGTGGAGACGTTGCCCCCGCGCCTCTCGTGACCGGTGACGACCTGACCGACGCGGGCCTGAATCCCGGGCCGCGCTTCAAGATTGCGCTGGATCAGACGTACGACGCGCAGCTTGAAGATCGCGTGACCACACGCGACGCGGCGCTTCAGATGGCGGTTGAAATCGCGCGGGGCAAAACGTAAGACCGGCGGCGGAGCCGGCGCGGCTCCCGTTGGCGGGGGCAATCGGTTGGAGGGCGTTAACTGGTTTCGTCGGTCCCCATCGACCGGATGACCGCTTTCACGTCGCCGATCGTCGTGATGCGCAAACCGAAGTTTTCGCCCACCTTGACCGCCTCCCCCGCGCCGATCACTTTGTTGTTGATCAGCAGTTCGAGCGGCTCATCGCTGGCCTTGAAGAACTCAATGATCGCGCCGACGCCCAGGCGCATGACCTCGTTCATGCTCAGCTTTCGGTCGGCCAGCTTGACGATGACGGGGACTTCCAGGCGCAGGATGCGATCCAGCTCACCCTGGGAGGGTTGCGGGGGCGGTTCCTTGCGTTGAGTTTGCAGTACGGGCATCCGTGTCCGTTGTAACGAGAAGGAAGAAAGCAGGCAGTAGGCAGTAGTAGGCGATAGGCAGAAAAGAGGGAACGTCCGCTTCTTCTTCACTGCCTACTGCCTACTGCCTACTGTCCGCTGCCTGCTAGCGATTCGGCTCCAGGGCATCGATATTATCGGCACGCCCAAGCCGATCGCAACACGGGTTCTTTGATTATCAAACGGCGGCCTTCGTCGCCGCCCACGCTTTTTTCGCGGCGTCCAGGGGGGGCATGGCGCGCAAATCGGCGTTGAACACTTCAAGCGAGATCGGGCCGTCGTAGCCCGTCTTTTTCAATGCGGCGATAAACGCGGCGACGTCGATCGCGCCCTCGCCGGGCAGCAGGCGCTGGCCGTCGTCGATCTCGGCGATTGGGATCCGTGGGGCGTCGTTCAGGTGGGCGAGGACGATCTTATTCGCGGGAATCTCGGCGATGCGCTGCCACGTGTCGCCGGCCGTTTGGACGTGGAAACAGTCGACGAGCAGCCCCACGTTCTCCCCCACGTCCGCGGCCAGGTCGAGCATCTGCCCGGCCGTGAAGATAAACTCGTGTCGCCAGCGCCGGCGGAGGTGGTACGGCGCGACGAACTCCAAACCGAACCGCAACCCGTGCCCGGCGAGCACTTCCGCGATGCGCGTCAGCCGCTGGACGTGAAGGTTCCAGTTCTCGATGAACGGCAGGTCGGACGATGGGAGGATGTACGTCGCGCAGGAATCGATGCCCAGTTCCTGCGCGATTTTCGCCTGCTGCTCGAAGCTCGCCAGGCCGTCGGTGAGTTTCGTGATGTCGCCGCGCCAGTCGAGGGCCGGGGCCCAGCCGCCGGGCTTTTGGTGGTGGGATGCGAGCAGGTCGCGGAGACCGTTGGCGCCGTGCATCTGCCCCCAACCCATGTCCACATCGACGCCGGGGAACCCGGCGTCGGCGGAGAGCTTCACGAACTCGTCAAAGGGCAAATCCCGACCGGCTGTCCCGCGATTAAGACAAACGTGCATGGCGGAATCATAGCCCTTCAGCGTGCACAGCGTAGACCCCTTCGCTACCCCGCCGGAAACCGCTTTTGAAAAGCCGCGGTAATCGCGGCGTCCCCGCGCACCTCGACGACATCGCCATGCGCGCGCCGCTCCTCCAAACGTCATTCCAACAAAAAGGGCAGGCACCCCCCAGGCGCCTGCCCTTCAATCAAACGTCCGCCCCGGGCCGTTCTGGCGAGCGGCTCGGGGCGAGTTGCTCCCGTGAACGCTTCGCGCTAATCGTTGCCGGTCGTCTCCTCAAGCATCTTTCGGAGATACCCGTTCTCGCGGCGGGTCGCTTCGAGGTCGAAGACGAGGTACTTGATGCTCAGGCGCAGGTAGTCCAGCGACTCCTGCAAGCTGCTGACGGTCTGCCTCAGCCGCTCGTGCCGCTGGCGCGTTTCGTCCGCAAGTTGCTCGAGCTTTTTCCGCTCCGTCACCGGCAGCGTCGTGATCTCGCCCATCAACTCGGCGACCTTGGTTTGAAATTCGCGTTCGTTCATCGCTCGATCTCCTCGCGTCACACCCGATGCAGTCAGCCCGTGAAACAAATCCGGTGCCGTGCCCGTGCCAAGGCAAAGCGTGTTCCACGTCCTTCACACGATGCGAACCTCGGTCGCGGTTCGCGCTTTTCGCCCGTAACGTGAGCGGTTTCGTCCGCTCCGCCGGCGACCGTTGTGCCGGATGTTGATTCCGTGCAACGCCTTCGTTCCCGCGCGTTGCAATCCACGCTCGTCCGCTTCGTCGCGTTGCGCCGACGCAACGTTGTTCTCTCACCTTCCGATCAGCACGCCCGCGTAACCCACCGCGTTATCGGGCGGCTGCGGCGCGACGTCGGCGAGCGTCTTGAAGCTGCTCGCGTGACGCAGCACCTGCCCACGAGCGGCGCCGCGCTCGCGGCAGGCGGCGAGCATCGCGGCAATCGCCCCCCCGCCACAGGCGTTGGCTTGCGCCCGCACGTCCGGCACGATCCGATCAACCGCCAGATCCGTCACCAGCTCCAGCAGCCGGCGGTCGTTCTCCTTCGCCCACGCCAGCCCGTTCATCCCGACCCCCGCCGGTGCGAACCGGTACGCGGGTCCGTAGTGTGTCAGGTCGCTGCTGGCCAGGAACACAGCCGACAGTTCGCTCGCTTCGACGTCTTGTGCAACGCGCCGGCCGATCGTTTCCGCGTCGTCGATCAGCGGCACTTCAATGGGCAACACCCGCGCGTCCGGCCACGCGAGACGAATCAGCGGCAACTCAACTTCGACCGCGTGCTCGCTCTCGTGAAACCGGTCGTCCACCGCGAACATTCCGCCGGCCTCGGTCAGCCGGCGCGACATGTCCTGTGCAACTTCGCAATCCCCCGCCGGCTCATGCCACCGCTCGTGCGACGACAGGGCCGCGAACGCGATGGGCAGCGGCGTGTGCACGGCGCCGAACACCACCACCCCGTCCGGCCGCGGCGCTTGCCGCGCCAGCGCCGCGATCGCTTCACCGGCGATCGCGCCGCTGCACACCCAACCGGCGTGCGGGACGATCGCCCCGCACGCGCGGTTCACGTCGATCGAAATTCCCCGCTCGCGAACGAAAGTGGATGCGAGCG
>JBBSLV010000198.1:0-7269 GCA_038233535.1 Tepidisphaerales bacterium
CGGCCTTGTACCCCCCGCGGCTGCGGAAATAGACGATCAAACCGATGTAGAACGCGAGCATGATCGCGGGGAAAACAGCCATGTTCGCCAGCGCCCGCTGGCTGCTGCCGGCGGCGGCGGCGTCAATTTCCGCCTTCTGCTCAGGCGTGAGGGTCGTCGTCGCCGCTGCGAGCTTCGCGTCGTTTACGGTCTGGTAGGGGATGACCTCATAGATCTCCTTCCTGTCGAGCACGGCCGGGGAGAGATTGCCGTTCTCGACAAGGCCCGGCGCCGCCTGCGCGGCGGGAGTGGCAGCGATCAGGTCGATCTTCTTATCCGCCTGAAGCGCCCCGATGTACGGAAACCCGAGCACGCCGACCGCCAGCATGCCGATGCCTCCCAGCGCGTTGAGCGTCAGCGCCCCCCCGCGCGGAGTCTGGTCGGAGACGACGCCCAGCATCGTCGGCCAGAAGAACGTCTTGCCGAACGCGTAGAGCGTGGCGGCGAGGAAGATCATCGCAAGCCCGCTGGCGCCTGCGAGGAACACGAGCCCCGCGATGGCGAGGATCGACGACGCCGCAAGCAGCCCCAGTGGGCTGATCACGTGCACGATCGGGCCGGCGAAAAACCGAAGCACCATCATGATGACCGAGGTGTAGATCAGCACCCACCCCGGGTGGATGTTTTCGAGCACGCCTGCCATGATGCCCGTGATCCACCCGTCCGTGCCGATTTCGGTCGTGGCCAGCGGGATCATGATGAGGATCATCACGAACATGAACGGCCTGCCGAGCGACCGGGTGTACGCGCCGAAGGCGGCGACGATGCCCAGACCGAGGATGATGAACGCCCACGTCGCCCACGGCGCGAGAACCGTTGTCGTCACGCCGTCGCGGACAACCTCCGCGGAGAACCCCTGCACGCCCGTGAAGAAGTCCATCAACTGAAGGACGAGCAGGAAGCCGACGACGAGCGCGCCAAGGATGCCGAATTCCGCCAGCATCTCGCGGTACGACACGCCCGCCGCCACGCGCTCCTGCACTGGAAATCTCAGGCCGATCAGCATGACGAAGAACACGACCGCCGGAATCGCGATGATTCCGAGTTTGATGCTCCACGGCGTGCCGGGGGCGAAGCGGTCGATGCCGACTGTGATAATGCCCGCCAGCGCCAGCCCGCCCGGCCAGCCCGCGTGCAGGATGTTCAGCCACTTCGTCTTGTTGAAGGTGAACATCGTCGCCACGACGGGGTTGATGTACGCCTCGACCGTGCCGTTGGACAGCCCGAGGATCAGCGAGCCCCAGTAGAGCAGCGCAAAAGCCGTCTCTTTATCCCCCCCGCGCGAAACGTAAAACGCGCTGACGCCCATGACCGCCCAGATCATGTAGCCCACGAATGAAAAGACCATCGCCGTCTTGTACCCGATGCGGTCAATGACCAGACTGAAGGCGATGATCGAGACGGCGAACGGCCAGATGCCGATGCCCGCCAGCCGCCCGACCTGCGCCGGGTCCAGGCCGAACTCCTCTGCCCAGGTGGGCAGGAGGAACATGCGGGTGATGAACCCGAACGCGGTCGTGATCAGGGCAATAAAGCAGCCCCAGAACAGAAGTTTATTGGCCCGGTCCTCGGCGGCGTTGGGATTCGCGCCCTGGTAGTCGAACCTCTCGCCGACAGCAACGTCAGTCATGCTTTTTTCCTCGCGCCGTAGTATGGAAGAATGGAGATGAACGATTCGCTATGATGCTGATTCGATTCCTCGATTGCAATCAATAGCGGTTTGAATGACAGAACCGTTCCAGCCAGGTCTGATAACTTCGGGAAGCTCCGCCGGTCGTGCCGCGCGGGGTTCCGCCCGCGCAATCCGCCATGGATGCATCTGGTTGGTGCTGATACTCCTGATCGGCCATACCGTAGTGCGCGAGGTCGGCTCGGTCGACGCCCGCGGAGGGTGGGAGGCGGCGGGACGCGCGCTGCCCCACGCCTTGCCCCGTGCGCTGCTGGGCGCGGCGATTCAGGTGACGGGGGGATTCATGATCGCGCTGCTCGTGCACCGGATCGCGCCGCGCGCGGGATTATGGGTCGTGCTCACGTTGGTCCTCGTCGCAGTCTACCCCATGGTGACGCACGGATACGTGCGAAGCGTGGCGTGGATCCCGTTCACACTGTTGCTGAGTTTCGCGGCGCTGGACGCGATCCCCGCCGCGCTGCACGACGCCGCTGCCGTCGACCGCGCGCAGGGGTGGTTCAAGTTCCGCACCATCACCCTGCCGCTCGTTTTGCCGCTGCTGCTCGCCGGGGCGCTGTTCCGCGCGGTTGACGCCTACCGCCCCCCCCACGCGCGCTCGTTCGTCGCCGCGTACGTGCTGCTCATCCTTGCAACCTTGGCCGGCAGCGCCCTTGCGCGAGGCCGGCGATGAACCCGATCGAACACCGCATCGAGTTGCGCGACGTCACGAAGCGCTTCGGCGATTTCACCGCGATCGCGCCGCTGGACCTCCAGGTGATCCAGGGCGAGTTCATCGCCCTGCTCGGCCCGGCCGGCGCGGGAAAGACGACGATCCTCCGCATCATCGCGGGGCTTGAGAAACCGACGTCGGGCACGATCCACCTCGACGGCTTCGACGTCACGTCCATGCCCGCGCCGCGGCGCGATGTCGCGATGGCGTTTGAGTCGCCGGCCCTGTACCCGCACCTGACGGTGGAGCGGAACCTCGCGCTGCCCATGCGCGCGCAGCACATCCCGCGCAACGCGATCGAGCGGCGGGTGAGCGAGGTGATCGACCGGCTGCGCCTCGGCCCCGTGCGCCGACGCAAACCGTGGCGGCTGTCCACGAGTGAATGCCGGCGCGTCAGCCTCGGGCGGGCGATGGTGCGCGACGCGAAGTGTGTTCTGTTCGACGAGCCGCTCGTGCACTTTGACGGCGAAGAGCGCGAACACATGCGCCGCGAGCTGCGCGCGATCCACGCGGAGCTGCGCGCGACGACGGTCCTGTCCACCCGCGATCCGCTCGACGCGATCTCCACCGCCGACCGGATCGTCGTGGTCAACCAGGGCCGCGTGCTCCAGTCCGACACCCCGCAGGCGATCTACGACCGCCCGGCCGACTTGTTCGTCGCCCGCTACCTCGGCGCGCAGGCCATGAGCTTTCTGAGCGCCTCCCACGCCGACGGCATCGCCCGGCTGACCTGCTGCAATCTCGCGATCCCGGTGGACGACCGCGGTGCACAACCGGTCGACGCAGCACGGATCACCCTCGGCATCCGCCCGGAACACGTTCGCATCGATCCCCGCGGCGTCCCGGCGACGGCGGTCGTCACGAATTCGACGCCGAACGGAGTGGTCGACCTCCGCCTGGGAGACGTGCCCATTCGCGCTTCGGCCCAGCCGGGGCGGCAACTTCAGAACGGCGAAATCGTTCCCATCCGCCTCGATTCCGCGGGCTGCCGCTGGTTCGACGCGACGAGCGGAAAGGCGCTGCCGTGGCGGACGCGGACTGAATCGACTTGACGAAGACGAAGACACCGCAAAGTGCGCCAAGGACGCCAAGATCGCAAAGAAGAGGAAATATCTGATCTGGTTTTTCCTGGCGCTCTTGGCGTCCTTGGCGTTCTTGGCGATAAATGCGTCCGCACCATCGCGTGGAGGAACGAACAATGGCAGAGAAGGTCCGCGTCGCAATCGTCGGTCTCGGGTTCGGCGCCGAGTTCATCCCGATCTACCAGGCCCACCCCGATGCCGAGATGTACGCCATCTGCCAACGCAATGAGCAGAGCCTCAACCGCGTTGGCGAGCAGTTCGGCGTCGCCAGGCGCTACGCGAACTTCGACGACCTGCTGAAAGACCCCAACGTCGATGCGGTGCATATCAACTCGCCCATCGCCGATCACGCGCCGATGAGCGTCAAGGCGCTCCAGGCCGGCAAGCACGTCGCGTGCACCGTGCCGATGGCCACCAGCGCCGACGAGTGCAAACAGATCATCGACGCGCAGAGAAAAAGCGGCAGGCAGTACATGATGATGGAGACGGTCGTGTACAGCCGCGAATACCTGTTCGCCAAGGAGCTGTACGACCGCGGCGTGCTCGGGAAGATCCAGTTCCTCCGTGGCAGCCATCAGCAGGACATGGACGGCTGGCCCGGCTACTGGCCGGGCCTTCCCCCGATGTGGTACGCGACGCACTGCGTCAGCCCGTGCCTGGCGATCCTGTCGGACCCGGCGAAGAATCAGATCGCGCTGGCCGAGAGCGTCGTGTGTCACGGCTCGGGGCGCATCCGCGAGGAACTCATCCCGCGCTACAACAGCCCGTTCGCCATCGAGTCGGCCACGTTCAAGATCAAGGGCACCGACGTTGTCGCCGAGGTCACGCGCTCCCTGTTCGATACCGCCCGTCAATACCGCGAGAGCTTCGACGTCACCGGCAGCAACGTGAGCTTCGAGTGGCAGCAGGTCGAAGGCGAAGACCCCGTCCTGCACACGCGCGGCTTGCCCGAGCCGCAGATCACGCGGCGGGTGAAGGTCCCCGACTACGCCGGGCGACTGCCCGACGAAATCCGCAAGTTCACCGGCGCGATCCACGACGCCACGCACCTCTCTTTCCTCCAGGGCGGCGGCCACGGGGGATCGCACCCGCACCTCGTGCATCACTTTCTCATGGCCGTCATGGGCAAGCAGCCACCGTTCCCCGACGCCCGCACGAGCGCCAACTGGACGCTGGTCGGCATCTGCGCTCACGAATCCGCCATGGCCGGCGGGGAGCGCGTCAACCTTCCGACCTTCGCGTAGTATTTCAACGCAGAGATCGCAAAAACCGCAGAGACCGCAAAGGAAATTCGAATGGATAGAAATAAGCAGTTCTCTTCTGTTCTTTGCGGTCTTGGCGTTCTTTGCGGTCTTTGCGCCGATGCGGGCGCACAATCGCCGAAGTGGGACAAGCGCTGGCTCTCCGGTCTGTTCTACGCCGAGGGCGCGGCCTTCGGAGACTTCAACAAGGACGGGCAAACGGACGTCGTCTCCGGCCCCTTCATCTATGAGGGGCCGGACTTCACGATGAAGCGGACGTACACCGACGTGAAGTCGCACGACCCGCTCGCCTACTCCGACAACTTCCTCACCTACGCCCACGACGTCGACCAAGACGGCTGGACCGACATCTTCGTCATCGGCTTCCCCGGCAAGGAAGCGGTCTGGTATCGCAACCCGCAGGGCGGGGGCAACCCGCAAGGCGGGGGCAACCCGCAGAAGGATGACGGCAAGTGGGAGCGGCACGTCGTGCTGAAGGTCGTCGACAACGAATCGCCCATGCTGACGAACCTCGTCGGCGATGAATCCCCGGAGCTCGTCTGCATGAGCGGCGGGTTCGCCGGCTACGCCACGCCCGATCCATCCGACCCCACCAAGCCATGGACCTACCACCCCGTCACGCCCAGGAGCGACTACCACCAATTCACCCACGGCATCGGCGCCGGCGACGTCAACGGCGACGGCCGACTCGACCTGATCGAAAAGAACGGCTGGTGGGAGCAGCCCGCGGCGGGCCCCGCTTCAGCGGGCCCGTGGACCAGACATGAACACCCCTTCGCCCCCGGAATCGGCCCGGCACAGATGTTCGCCTACGACGTCGACGGTGACGGCGACAACGATATTGTCACCGCTCTCAACGCCCACGGCTACGGCCTCGCGTGGTACGAGCACGTGAAAGAGGGGGACAAGATCACCTTCAAGCAACACCTCATCCTCAGCCCCAAGCCGGAAGAAAAAATCAACGGCGTGCAGTTCTCCCAGCTCCACGCGGTCGAGTTGATCGACATGGACGGCGACGGGTTAAAGGACATCCTCACCGGCAAGCGCTTCTGGGCCCACGGCCCCACGGGTGATCCCGAGCCCAACGCCCCGCCGGTGCTCTACTACTTCAAGCTGAATCGCGAGGGCGGGAAGGCGACGTTCGAGCCGCGCCAGATCGACGACTACTCCGGCGTCGGCACGCAGATCACCGCCGCCGACGCCAACGGCGACGGCACGCCGGACATCGTCGTCGGCAACAAGCGCGGCACCATGCTGTTCCTGTCGAAGAAATAGTTGTTAGTTGTTAGTGAAGACGAGGGAAGCCGCAGTGGACCAGTTGCCAGCTCCGCACGGGCAACTGGCAACTGACCACTGGCAACTTCTGCTACTTGCCGGCTCCGCACGGGCAACCAGCAACTGACAACCAGCAACTGCTCTGCTCTACGCCGCGAGCTTCGGCGTCGTTTCGAGCGACGCGGTCATTCCGCCGCCGGCGCCGGTTCCGAACAACACGGTGAACGTCGCCCACGGTCCCGCCGCCGTCGAGCGGACGGCCTGCATCTTGTACATGATGCTCGTCGAACCCGCCGGCACGGTGGCATCGACGAACGTCTTGCCGCCCGCGCCGCCCACGTACGAGAACTCCGTCTCGCTATCGAGGCGCCGCCAGATCTGGTAGATCGTGCCGGTGGCGCGCGGGTTGGCGCACTTCCACTTCAACGTCAGCGCGCCGTCCTGCCCGAGCTCGACCTTGAGGTTGGTCGGGAGGCCCAGCGTGCCGACCGGCGTGGGCGTCGCCGGGTTCGGAATCTCCGCCAGCTCGTACACGCCCACGCCGGCCGTCGCCGCCTTGGTGCGGATGGATTTGATGATGTCCCCGCCGGCCACGCACACCGCCGCGACGGCGTTGTCCGCCGCCATCGTCGCGGTCTTGGCCGCCTGCACCGCCGCGACCTGCGCGGCGAGCTTGTCCTGCGCCGCCGTGACCTTGGTCTGTAGATCGGTGACGGCCGTGGTGGTCGTGCCGATCGCGGTCGCGTTGGTCGTCCACGGCGCGACCTTGCTGTTGAAGAAGGCAACCTTGCCCGTCTTCGTGTTGGGATAGAGACTCATGACAACAACTCCTGTGTGTTGTGTGCGTGTGACGCTCCGTCGCTCCCACATCCCGGCCAGCCCGTGCCGATCACACGATCGAACCACCCCGCGCCGCCGTCGTTCGGTCACACCACCATTGCTATCGACGGCAGCGCGCGACCCCTGAACCTCCGATTGAGAAAATATGCCGCCTTTTCCGCCAGCGACGATCGTGGCGACGCGGCGCAAAGCGCAGTCCGAGAAAACCCGCGTTGCCGCGCGTGATGACGCCCCCGTCGCGGAATCGCGCGACGCGAGCGTCTGAATAACCGCGCTCATCGCGTCACCGCGCGCTCGCGCCGTGACGCCGCGCGCTCGCGCCGTCACACCGCGCGCTCGCGCCGTGCCGCCGCGCGCTCGCGCCGCCACACC
>JBBSLV010000199.1:0-7209 GCA_038233535.1 Tepidisphaerales bacterium
ATGTGAAGGGCGTGCAGCCCGCCGATCACGCGCTCGGAGCGAATACGCTGCGCGCGAAGCCGGGGGCGACGACATCGCCGAAGTCGTCCGCGCTTCAGCTCAACGAGAACGATCACGTCGCGATCATCGGCAACGCTACCGCCGACCGGATGCAGCACCACGGGCATCTGGAGACGCTCATTCACGCGAAGTTCCCGCGGCACAACCTCACGTTCCGCAACCTCGCCGTCGCCGGGGATGAGATCGACCGGCGGCATCGGTCGGAAAACTTCGGCACGCCGGACGAGTGGCTGACGAAGACCCAGGCCGACGTGGTGTTCGCGTTCTTCGGGTTCAACGAGTCATTCCGTGGGGAAGCGGGGATGGGGCAGTTTCGCAGCGAGTTGGATAAATGGTTGAAGGACACACTGGCGAAGAACTACAGCGGGAAGGGGTCACCGCGCATCGTGCTGTTCGGTCCGGCGGCGGCGGAGAAGCATCGGGATCCAAACATCCCCGACCCGACTGCGATGAATGGGAACATCAAGCGCTACGCCGCGGCGATGGCGGACGTGGCGCGGTCGAATGACGTGCTGTTCGTCGATCTGTTCGGCCCGTCGCAGCAGCTTTACGCGGATGCGGCGAAGAAGAACGAATCGCTCACGGTCAATGGCCGCTACCTCACCGAGAGCGGGGACAAACTACTCGCGCCGGTCGTTTTCCGTTCGCTCTTCGGGGAGGCCCCGCCCGTGGGCGATCATGAAAAACTGCGTGCCGCGGTGAACGACAAGAACCTCAACTGGCACAATCGCTACCGCACCGTGGACGGCTACAACGTCTACGGCGAGCGCTCGAAGCTCGAATTCCCAGCGGGTCACGGCGAGGAGAAGATCACCAACTTCCACGTCATGCAGGAGGAGATGACCCAGCGCGACGTGCTCACCGCCAACCGCGACAAGGGGGTATGGGCCGTCGCCCGCGGGAAAGAGCACCTTGTTGACGACTCCAACCTCCCCCCCACCACCGACGTCCCCACCAACAAGCCCGGCAACGGCCCCGACGAATCGCACGTCTTCCTCTCCGGCGAAGACGCGATTGCGAAAATGAAGGTTCATCCCGGCATGAAGGTGAACCTCTTCGCTTCCGAAGAGCAGTTCCCCGACCTGGTCAATCCCGTGCAGATGCTCTGGGACACGAAGGGGCGGCTGTGGGTGTCGGCGTGGCGCAACTACCCGTCGCGCACGCCAACGTCGAAAGTCGGCGACAAGATCCTCGTCATCGAAGACACCGACGGCGACGGCCGGGCCGACCAATGCACGACGTTCCTCGACGACCTCAATTGCCCCACGGGATTCCAGTTCTACAAGGACGGCGTGCTCGTCATGCAGGCGCCGGATCTGTGGTTCGTCCGCGACACCGACGGTGACGGAAAAGCGGACTGGAAAGAGCGTGTCCTGATGGGCCTCGACTCCGCCGACTCGCACCACACGACCAACTCGATGTGCTACGAGCCCGGCGGCGCGGTTTACCTGTCCGACGGCATCTTCCATCGCACGCAGGTCGAGACGGCGGAGGGGGTCGTCCGCAACAATGACGGCGCGATCTACCGGTTCGAGCCGCGCACCGGCAGCTTTGAGACGTACATCCCCTATGGCTTGATCAACCCGCACGGCCGGCTGTTCGATTATTGGGGCAACGATCTGGTCACCGACGCCACCGGCAACCACACCTACTTCGGACCGCTCATCAGCGGCCGGCTGGACTATCCGAACAAGCACCGCGAGGTGCGACAGTTCTGGGAGCGCCCCGCGCGCCCCTCGCCGGGCACGGGCATGATCACCAGCCGTCATTTTCCCGAGGAGTTTCAGGGCAACCTGCTGAACCTCAACGTGATCGGGTTTCAGGGCATTTACCGCGTGAAATCAATCGAGGACGGCGCGGGCCTTCGCGGCGAGAAGCAGGACGATCTGATCTCCTCGGACGATCCGAACTTCCGTCCCGTCGCGGTCAACGTCGGTCCCGACGGCGCGATCTACTTCGCCGACTGGTCCAACGCGATCATCGGGCACATGCAGCACCACCTGCGCGACCCCAACCGCGACCAGCAGCACGGCCGGGTGTACCGCATCACCTACGAAGGCCGCCCGCTCATGGAGCCGGCGAAGATCGACGGACAACCGATCGCGGCGCTGCTTGAGCTGCTCAAGGAGCCGGAGAACCAGACGCGCGAGCTGGCAAAGATCGAGCTGGACAAGCACGACAGCGCGAAGGTCATCGCTGCCGTGAAGCGGTGGGCGGCGAAGCTGGATCAGAGCGAAGAGCGCCACGAGCACCACCTGCTCGAAGCGCTGTGGATGCACCAGTGGCACAACGTGGTTGACCGAAAACTGCTCGACCGGATGCTCAAAAGCCCCGAGCCGCGGGCGCGGGCGCAGGCAACGCGCGTGCTGCTGTACTGGCGCGACCGCATTCCCGAAGTCCTCGCCCTGCTGGGCGAGCGCGCCGTTGATGAAGCCCCGCGTGTCCGCCTCGAAGCCGTCCGCGCCGCCAGCTTCTTCCGCTCCGTTGAAGCCGTCGACGTTGCGCTGTCGGCGCTGAAACATCCGACCGACTACTACCTCGACTACGTGTTGTCCGAGACGCTTCGCCAGCTCGAGCCGCAGTGGAAGCCGGAGCTGGCGTCGGGCAAGCCGATCGCGTCGAACAATCCCGCCGGCCTGGATTATCTCATCCGCAGCCTCGACACCCCCGATCTGTTGAAACTCCCGCGGAACCCGTCGGTGCTCCAGGCGCTGCTGACGCGCCCGGGCATCGCCGATTCCGAGCGCTACAAGGCGCTCAATGAGTTGTCGGAATTGCGCAAGACAACGATCCCCGTCATCCTGCTTGATGCGCTCGACGGTGCGACCGACGCCGACGCGATGACGATCGTCGCCCGGCTGCTCCCGCAGCAGCACCCGACGGAGTTGAAGCCGCTTCGCGCCCGCATTGAAGGGCTTACAACCGGCCCGCGCCCCGCCGTCATCCGCCAGTACGCCTGGGCGGCGCTGGCGACGGGGGATGAGTCGTTCGACCGTGTCTGGCCCGCCGCGGCCAAGTCGTCCGACGGTTTGGTCGACATCCTCAGCGCCGTTCCGCTGGTTTACGATCCCGGCATTCGCGCCGGCGCGCAGGCGAAGGTGCTTCCGCTGCTTGAATCGTCGCACTCCACCGATGATTCCACCGATATCTCCGCCGACGTCCGCCGCGCCGCGATTCGCGCCGCGGCCGGCATTGCGCGCGATCCCAGGGCGACCTTCGCCGCCCTGGCGTCGCTGATCGAGCGTGGCGAGCACGTCCCCACCGCCGCCGCGGGACTTCGCGCGCTCCCGCGCAGCGCGTGGGACAATTCGCGCAGCGCCGCGCTGGCCGACGCGCTCGTGGCATGGGCCCGCGACGTGCCGGCGAGCGAGCGCACGAGCAGCGAGTATCTCTCGACCACCCAGTTCGCGCAGGAGCTTGTCGCCACGCTCGGGCCCGATGAGTCGTACGCATTCATTGCCGCGTTGCGCGAATTGCGCGTTCCGTTCTTCGTGATCGGCACGGTGCGCGAGCAGATGCGCTACGACACGACGCTGCTCGTCGTCGAAGCCGGCAAACCGTTCGAGATCCTCTTCGAGAACACCGACGTGATGCCGCACAACCTCACGGTCCTCAAGCCCGGCTCGCGCGAGCGCATCGGTAAGGCCGCCATGACGATGAAGCCCGACCAGCTCGACGCCCAGGGCCGCGCCTACGTCCCCGACGACGAGAGCGTCCTCGCGGCGACGAAGATGATCGAGACCGGTCAGACCGAAACGTTGAAGCTCACCGCGCCAACGACCGAAGGCGCGTACGAATACGTCTGCACGTTCCCCGACCACTGGCAGGTGATGTGGGGCAGGTTGATGGTGACGAAGGACATCGACGGTTACCTGAAATCAAACCGCGGTCGTCCCCCCGCGCCCACCAGCGCCCCGGTCGGGGCGGCGGATCATGCGCATCATTGATCGGGCAGCCCGCGCGACGATCAGGCGCCCGTGCGTCCCGTGAGGCTGGCGAGAACCACCGTCAGATCGTGCGGATCGACGGGCTTGGTGACGTGGACCTGAAAGCCGGCGAGCAGGGCCTGGCGCTGGTCTTCCTTGCGGACGAACGCCGTCAGCGCCACCGCCGGGAGATCGCGTGCGCCGTGCCCGGCTTTGCGCACCTGCCGGATCAGATCCAGCCCGTCTTCATCGGGCATGCCAATGTCGCTGACCAGCAGTTGAGGATTCACTTCCGGCAGCAGTTGCATTGCTTCGCGCGCCGAGCCGGCCGCGGTCACGCTCGCCCCGGCTTGTTCCAGCACTTTCGCCAGCAGCCGCCGGGCGTCGGCTTCATCGTCCACCACCAGCACGCGCAGCCCATCGAGCCGGACGAGCGGCAATCCGGCCTGCGCCGAAGGGGCATGTTCGGATTCATCCGCCGCTTCTTCCGGCTCGTCATTGTCCTCGTCGATACGGACGGCGCGGATGGGCAGCTTGACGATAAAAGTCGCGCCGGTTCCCTCGCCGTCGCTGTGCGCTTCGATCGTCCCCCCGTGCATTTCAACCAGTTGCTTGACGATGCTCAGCCCCAGCCCCAGCCCCCCGAACTTTCGGCGCGTGCTGCTGTCGGCCTGGCGGAACCGGTCGAAGACATACGGCAACAGCTCCGGGCTGATTCCCTGCCCGTTGTCGCTGACGCGCATCATCAGGCCGGAATGTTCGTGCGACAGCGTGATGCCGATCTTGCCCCCCTTGGGGGTGAACTTCAGCGCGTTGGAAAGCAGGTTCCAGACGATCTGTTGAATTCGCGTCGGATCGCAGGATGCGTGGCGGGCCGCGGGGTCCAGCTGCACATCGATCGCGATGCCGCGCGCTTGCGCCGCCGGACGCACCACGTCGATGCCCGCGTTGAGGACCGCCGCCATATCGCACGGCCTGACCTCCAGGCGCAGCTTGCCCGAGACGATGCGGGAAACGTCCAGCACGTCGTCGATGAGCTGCACCTGCGCCTGGGTGTTGCGGTCGATGACGTCCAAGCCCTCGCGCAAGTCCTCCGGGTTGCATCCATCGCCGCGCAGGATGCTCACCCACCCGACGATGGCATTGAGCGGCGTGCGCATCTCGTGGCTGAGCGTGGCGAGGAACAAGTCCTTGGAGCGGTTGGCGGCTTCGGCCTCCTGCTTGGCCGCGCGCTCGTCGGCTTCGCTGCGGCGCAGCTCGGCGGTGAGTGTCTCCGCCTCGTCCATCAGCTCGTGCTGGCGGACCCCCGACACCAGCAGCGCCTCGTTGATCGCGGCGGCGGCTTTGCGGAAGCGCGCAATCTCGGTGCTGTCTGTCACCTGGATCATCACCCCCACGGGTTTTTCTTCCGCCCCTCCGACGTGCCCCTCCACATGCCCCAGGATCGCCCACACCGAGTAGGACCAGTGCGTCGGCGGGGTATCGCCGTTATCCTGGACCGCGCCGTCTCGCGGGCGGTGTTCCTGCTCCGCCAGCATCTCGGGCGTCCCGGTGGCGAAGACGCGATCCAGCAGCGGGGCGCAGCCGTTGGCCATGCCTTCGGGCACAGCTTCTGCGAACGGGCGTCCGATCAGGTGCTGTTCTTCTTTTCCCAGGAGCCGGCGGAACGCCGGGTTGGCGTAGCGGATGAGGTGCGTCAACCCCTCGACCGCGACCATCGGCTGCGGCGAGCGGTCGGCCAGGAACCGGCAGAGCTGGGGGAACTCCGGCGGGTGCTCGGGGATCATGTTCTGGGGTTTGGCCGACATGTTGTGATCCTATAACGCTGCTTCCAAGTCTAAGCCGGGTGATACCGAGTTTAAGAACGTTTTCTCGTCCCAAACGCGCTTTTCCTTGTCTCGAACGCGATTTTACGTCACCCAAACGCGCGTGTGAGTCACGTAAACGCGCATTCACGTCACCCAAAGGCGCGTTTACGTCACCCAAAGGCGCGTTTACGTCACCCAAAGGCGCGTTCACGTCACCCAAAGGCGCGTTTACGTCACCCAAACGCGCGTTTACGTCACCCAAACGCGCGTTTACGCGACTCACACGCGCGTTTAAGAGTCTTATAACGTGCGTAGGAGCCGCCAAGCCCGCCGGCGTCCGCTACCGATTTTTCTTCAGGTCGTCCATCGAATCCGCGCTTCTCGCCAGCTCCTCGCTCCACGGCCTGGGGATGCCGCTGGTCAGGCCGCTGTAGCCGCGCAGCCGCTCGCCGATGACGATCCCCTTGCTCGTCACCTCGTACTCGCGCAGGTCGATGGAGTGCTTGCCGTAGCGCATCTTGACCACCATCAGCATGCGACGGAGCTGGCCGTTGAGCGAGACGTAGCGAAGGCGGATGATGTCGTCGCTGAGGAACGAGATGGCGTAGTTGGAGAGGCCCATCGAGGTGAAGTCCTCCTCGACCTCGACCGTCGAGATGATCGTCACGCCCAGGCGCGTGAGCGCGCCGATCATGCGGTAGAGAGATTCGCGGAAGTCGGTGCGGAAGCCGGGGGCGAGGGCCATCTCAAAGCCCCCCAGCGAATCGACCACCAGCCGCTTGGCCTTGGTCCGCTTCACCGCCGCTACGATCTCGTGGACCGTCTCGTCCACCGAGAGGTCCAGGGGACGCAGGTAGAGGATCTCGAGCGTGCCCTTCTTGCGGGCCTTGTCGAGGTTCATGCCCAGCTTTGCGGCGCGGGCGGCGTATTCGTCGGGGAGTTCCTCGAAGACGGTGACGATCCCCGGCTCGCCGCGCTTAAGCCCCTCGGCGATGAAGTGGCTGCCCAGAATCGACTTGCCCGTCCCCGAAGCGCCGGCGGCGAGCAGGCTGTGCCCGGAGGGGATGCCCCCGCCCATCATCTTGTCCAGCTCCGCAATGCCGGTGGAGAGCCGGGTGGTGCCCTTCTTCTTCTGCGCGGTCCCGGTGAGGCCGTAGGTCCGCGGGAAGATCTGGATTCCATCGCCGGTGATGCGGAAGGTGTGCAGCCCGGGGACCGACTCCTGGCCGCGGCACTTCATGACCTGCATCTTGCGCACGATTGAGTTGCGCTCGACCGACTGGTAGAGCCAGAAGAGCCCGTCGGCGACGGTGAACACTGGATTGTCGCGGATCTCCCCCTCGGTGTACTCGCCGATCAGGAACGTGGTCGCCTGCCAACTGGTCAGGTGCAGGGCCAGGCGCTGGACGAAGCCC
>JBBSLV010000200.1:0-7167 GCA_038233535.1 Tepidisphaerales bacterium
AAAAAGTTGAACAGCAGCAGCGCCCCCAGCGCCAGCAGCGGCCACAGCTCGCGGGGGATCGCCCGCTGGCGCTGATAGCGCGCGGCGCGGGCGGCGTCGAGATCAGTCGATGCCGGCGCGGGCGCGGGCGCGGGCGCGGGATCGGGCGCGGGGGGCGCGGGAGGCGGGCCGGGGTCCGTTGTTCTGCTCAAACCGAACCCCCTGCGATCGTCTGGAGGATGCGGTGCTCGTCAACGTCGTCACCACTTAACTCGTCGATTTTCCGCCGATCGCGCAGCACGACAACCCGGTCGCCGCAGCGGACGACCTCTTCCAGCTCCGACGAGATGAAGACGACGGCTTTTCCCTGGTCGCACAGCGCGAGCACGAGCTTGAGGATGTCGGCCTTGGCGCCGACGTCGATGCCGCGCGTCGGTTCGTCGAGGATCAGCAGCCGCGGGTCGCTGGCGAGCCAGCGGGCGAGAATCACCTTCTGCTGGTTACCGCCGGAGAGGTTTTTGACGGGTTGTTCCGCATCTCGCGCCGCGATGGACAACGCCTTGATGTAGTGGTTCGCGATCTCCGTCTGTTTGCGACGCGAGAACGCGCGGAAGAACCCGCGGCGGGCCTGGAGCGCCAGGATGATGTTCTCGCGCACCGTCAGGTCGGGGATGATCCCCTGCGTCTTGCGGTCCTCGGGCAAAAAGCCGAAGCGGTGCGCGATGGCCGCCCGCGGCGAATTGAGCGAGGCCGGTTTCCCGTCGATGCGCAGCTCGCCGACGTCGAACCGGTCGATCCCGAACAGCAGCCGGGCCATCTCCGTGCGACCCGACCCAAGCAGCCCCGCGATGCCGACGACCTCGCCCGCGGCGATGTCCAGGTCGAACGGCGCAATCGCCCCCCGCCGCCCGAGCTGCTGCGCGCTGAGCAGCACCGTGCGGTCCGGTTTGCACTCCCCCTGGCGCCGGTTGCCCGCCTGCTCCAGCCCCGCCAGCTCCCGGCCCATCATTTGCGCCACGAGCTGCTCGCGCGGAAGCGACTTCGTCTCGCTTTCCCCCACGAGTTTTCCATTGCGCAGGACGGTGATGCGATCCGTCACCTCATACACTTGGTCGAGGAAGTGGGTCACGAAGACGATGCCCAGCCCCCGTTCGCGCAACCCGCGCAGCACACCAAACAGCTCGCGCACCTCCCCGGCGTCGAGGCTGCTCGTCGGCTCGTCGAGGATCAGCAGTTTCACGTTCACGTCCAGCGCCCGCGCGATCGCCACCATCTGCTGGACCGCGATGGAATACGTCCCCAGGTCGCGCGTCACGTCGATGGAGAGGTTCAGCTTCGCCAGCGCTTCCCGCGCCAGCCGATTCATCGCCCCCCAGCGGATCGACCCGAAGAACGTGGGCTGCCTCCCAAGGAACAGGTTCTCCGCCACCGACAGGTTCGGCACGAGGTTCACTTCCTGATAGACCGTGCTGATGCCCAGCTTTTGCGCGTCCTTGGGCGAACGCGGACGAATCGGCCGCCCGTCCAGGAACACCTCTCCCCCATCGCGCGGCTCGGCTCCGGTCAGCGCTTTGATCAGCGTGCTCTTCCCCGCCCCGTTCTCCCCCATCAGCGCATGAATCTCCCTCCGGCCAACGGTGAAGTCGACCGCATCCAGCGCGCGCACGCCCGGAAACAGTTTCGACACGCCGCGCATTTCCAGCAGGTCCGCCATGGGAAACAGCGATTGTGCCGATTCGGACGGTAGACGTCAAAACGCAGGGGGTTGGGCTGAATGTTCTCGTCGCGCCGTTGCGACTCACGACCCTCTCTTCATGCGACGCATGAATCGGGCGAAAATGACCCGGCCCTTAATGTCCGGCGTTGCCCTGGCCTTGCGGCGGGTTCGCGCCCGGGACGGGGTCGGGGACGGCGCGGCCGGCGCGGAGCGGGTGGTCCTGCCAGCCGGCGCTTTGCGGGAGCCAGGGGCGGGTGAGGTAATCGGAGAACGTCAGCCCCACCAAAATAAAAAACCAGGCGAACCCGGCGATGACGAAGATCTTCACCAGCGGGCTGGCGAACTTCACGTGCATGAAATACAGGATCACCAGCAACGCCTTCACCGTGGCGATGCCCAGGGCGATGATGATCGACCAGTTGCCCATCCGATCGTGCGGCAAAAACGCCGCCGCGACCGTCAGGAACATCAGCACCATCAGCGCGGCGAAGATCAGCAGGTACGTCCGAACCGGAACGTGCGGCTCCTGGAATGCGTGCGGATCAGGCGGAGAACCCGGCCGGCGCGGCTTGTCACCCGGTGCGGTCGTCATCGTCGTGGTCGGTGCGTGTGTCATGGAGAACCTTGTTATTTTGGATTTCGGATTGGTGATTTTGGATTGAAATGCCATCCTCAATCCAGATCCGAAATCTGAAATCCGCGATCCAAAATCCAAAATCCAAAATTCCTACCATACCGGGTTGATCAGGTAAAACAGCGGATAGATGAAGATCCACACGATGTCGACGAAGTGCCAGTACAACCCGATCACCTCGACGGGGTTGTAATACTCCGGCGAGAACCGGTTCTGCCGGGCGAGCTTGATCAGCCAGATGAACAGCCCCACGCCGATGAGCATGTGCAGCGCGTGGATCGAGGTCATGGCGAAGTAGAACGAGAAGAAGATCGCCGTCGCCGGATGCAGCGCGTGGCCCCCTACTTCTGTGCCCGCCTGGGCCGGAGCATGGCGCTGCCAGGGGGCGTGGCCCTCCTGGATGATGTGCGCGTACTCGAACCCCTTGATCCCGACGAACGCGAGCGCCAGCACGATCGTGATGAGCAGGTACTTGATCACGCCGCGGTTGTCGCCCGCCTGCGCGGCGTGAACCGCCAGCGCGACCGTGAGGCTGCTGACGAGCAGCACGACGGTGTTGAACGCGCCGATGCGCCAGCTTTCCAGGCTGCTCGCCTGGGCGAAGGCTTCGGGGTAGTAAAAGCGGTAGACCGTGTACCCCAGGAACGCCCCGCCGAAGAACATCACCTCCGTGACGAGAAACGCCCACATCCCCAGCGTGGCCGCTTCCCTCTGCTGATGAAGGTCGTCAAAGTGGTGGGCTAGTATCGTTGGATGATGCATCGCGACGATTTTTATACCATCGCGGACATCGAATCAAATCACCCAGCCAGTCGCCGCATCGGTGGTTCTTCGACGTGAATGTACGACGCCACCCGATGCACGTGGTACTTCCCGATTACGGCGGGCAGGGCGAGACTGCCATTCACCCGCTCCATCCAACGATCGCGCAGCTCGCGGGCCTTGGCGAGAAATGCCGGATCGATCTTCGCTTTAGGTGGCTTCGGAGCTTTCGGCTTCGTTGCCTTGGCGACTCGACTGAGCTCGTCGAAGTCCGGCGCGGCGGGTTCCTCGGATTGGAACGAGAATCCGCGCATCAAGGCAATTCCTGGCTTGGTCTGTGGCACGGGCATCCTGCCCGTGTCTTTCTCGTTTGATTCCTTCTTCTCCAACTTCTTCTTTACTGGCAGACACGGGCAGGATGCCTGTGCCACCACGTCCCTCCAATGCGTCCCCGGCGGGATCGGGAACACTACCCGGTCCTCCCGGATGGCTCCGGCGTTGGTTTGGAACGGGTACCAGTAGGGAATTGCCGATTGCCGATCGCCGATGTGCGATTGCCCGGCGTCGATCCGCTTCTGCCAGAAGATATGCACGCGCTTCTTGCCCGTGCTCCCAGCCCGAAATGCGATCGGCACGAACCCCAACGACTCCCAGAAGTAATTCGCCGCCAGGTCCTGCGCGCACCAGCAACAATAAAGCCGACACCCGTACGCACTGCGCTCAAACACTTCCTTGATCAGCGTCGCCCCGATCAACCCGCGCTGAAACCCCGGCGTCACACACAACTGATAGATGACGCCCAACTCATCCCGCTTCAGATACCGGTCGCGCGACGCGCAATACCCCAACGGTTGTCGCGTCGTCGCATCCTCGGCAACCAGCACCCAACCGTTCTCGATGTACCCTTCCATCTGCGCGCGAGGAAAGAACCCCAATTGCTTGTGATGCTGCTTCTGCAACCCATCGAGGAACGGCACGTCGTCCATCGTCGCCAGGCGCGTAGTGATCGGTACGCGCGGCTGAGGCAACGCAACCGCCGAAGATGTGCAAACGATGTCCTGCATTTCACTGCCTACTGCCCGCTGCCTACTGATTAAGGAAACGGCGTTTCCACATCCGTCACCCCACTCCACGTTCCCCCATCGTCCACCGCGACGATGCCCGTGCCCGCCGTGGCGGTGAACGTCGTTTCGTTTCCGGGCCACGAGCCGTCTGATCCCAGACTGATGCGAACCACGGCCGGGCTGATGAGCACCCCCGGCCCGTCGCCGACGAACCGTTCGCCGACGATGTTCCCGTCATGCACGACGATCGCGCCGGCGACGAGCGCACTGATATCGATCGCCCGATCAAACGTCAGCGTCAGCGACGGCCCGTTCTCGTCGTACACCGCCGCCACGAGGCTCAGCGCCGCCGGTGGCGTCGGTGGAACGCGGTGCGTCTTGCCACGCTGCTTGCGGAACCGCGCAATGGGAAACAGGAGCATGTCGTCACCTCTTTCGCGGAATCACCCGGAGCAAGCGCAGGGGCGCGCCGCACATGCCGCGCCCCTCCGCTCGCGTCCGTCTCGGTCTAGGCCGCCATCGGCATCGAGCCGCCGTAGTTGATCACGGCGCCCACGGCCACACAGGCCGGGCCGTTCTGCTTCCGCTCGTTGAAGAAGAAAGCGGTCAGCCAGACCTGGGTTCCCGGCTCAATAGTCTCCGGGAAAAGGATTTCCACCGTCACCCTGGAGGTGCTGCCCTCATACTTGTAGACGGTGGGATTCGTCGGCGCGGTCTCGCCCACGAACGACATGATCGTCGCCCCGTCGCAGCCGGCGGGCATGCGCTTGCGCGTGTCGTCCGCCGGGTCGGCCACGCGGATCGTCACGAGGCGCCCATCGATCTTCTCGACGAACAGCTTGGGGGCGAAGTTGGGAACCGGCTGCGGGGTCGGCTCCACGTCGGGCACGACAACGCCCAGCTCGATCTTTGCGGCGTTCGTGACCGCCGTGTTCGCCTGGATCTGCTTGTACAGAGGCCGGGCGAAGGCGAGCAGGTCGCGCTTGGCGTCGTCCTTGATCGACGCGAGCGGGCTCGAACGAACCCCTGCGGCGCGCGCCGCGATGAGGTTATTCAGGGCCAACACGAATGCGTCGTGCAGCCCGTCGTACTGCGTCGCCACGGCGGCGGTCGTCCCATAAGTAACGGGCGACGACGTCAGCCGCGTGTTCGTGTTGGTGGACCAGTCCACCAGCGACACGTCTTTGGTTGGGATAGCCATTGGCTACCTCCATCGTTGAACGTCGCGGTCATACTCGGAGCGATTCATCGACCCGCCAGCCGCAACGTCATATGAATCGGCGCACGCGCGGTCTTGCTTAATTGCCGCAACGTCCGGATAAAGCGCAAAATCCTAAAAAAGCACAGCTGATGCCGAATTGGCGTCGCGCATGGGGGAATCAACGTCACCGATTGGGGAATCAGCGTCACCGATTGGGGAATCGGCGTCACCGATTGAGGAATCGGCGTCACCGATTGGGGAATCGGCGTCACCGATTAGGGAATCGGCGTCACCGATTCAGGAAACGACGTCGCCGATTTAGGAATCGACGAGGCGCATTGAGGAATCGACGAGGCGCATTGAGGAATTTGCGTCACCGCTGGAGGGATGAGCCTGAATCGCTACCGCCTCGCGCGCTTGAAGCATTCCCCGCCGATGGGAGTCAGGAGCGGGACTGTCCCGGTTTCTTGGTCCCCACCACATGGCCAGGAGCTCCAATCACATGGCCAGGAGTTCCCGCCACAGAGACGCGAGCGGGACAAAGAGGCGAGCGGGACGTTAATCGGCGCCCGGCCGCGTCCGTTATTCGCGCACCCCGCGATTCGGCGCTGCGGATCGCCGATTCCCGACCGCCGCCGGGCCCGCGGCATCGCCGGCCGCGCAAGCTATCGTGCCCGCTCGGTGCGCCCCCGTCCGTCTATCATCCCGCCCCCATCCCCCGCGCCGCGAGCACAAACCCGTTGCCCGACCGCCGCTTACATTGATATGATCCCCCCACCGCCGCGAACGTTAAACCGCAGCGCCGGTCAGTTAAACAGAAGGTTATCCGCGGCGCAGGGTGAGGTGGATGATTTCCGCCGGGGCGTTGATGCGCAGGGGGAACCAGTTGCCGACGCCGTTGGAGACGACGAGGGACGCCCCGTCGTCCTTGCGGTACGCGCCGGACCAGTAGCGGTACATCCGCGGGCCGAAGCCGATGGTGTCCGTGAGCATGAGCTGCCCGCCGTGCGTGTGGCCGGCGAGGGTGAGCGGGATGCCGGCGGCGGCGGCGGGGTCGAAGGCGTGGGGATGATGGGCGAGCAGGATGGGGAACGCGTCGCTGCGCAGCTGGCGCAGCGTGGCGTCCATCGATGACGCGATGGCGGCGTCGCTGCTGTTCTCGCGACGCGTGCCGCCGGACGTGGCCCGGCCCCAGCGCAACCCCAGGAGCTGGATCGGCTCATTGCGGACGCGGACGATCATCGACTCGTTGATCAGCAGCGGCACGCCGGAGAACCGCGTGCGGGTTTCGAATTCCGTTCGGCTCTCGATTAGATCGTGGTTGCCCTCGCACATGGCCAGGCCGCGATTCGGGTTGAGCCGCTTCACGAGATTGAGGGCCTCGTCGAGGTAGCTGAGCGAGTCGTTAATCAGGTCGCCCGTGAGAAGGACGAGGTCGGCGTTCAACTCGTTCGTCGCGGCGACGATCCGGTCGAGGATTGGCCCGTGCGTGAACCGGCCGACATGGATGTCGCTGACGTGCGCGATGGTCATGCCGTCGAGCGCGGGCGGGAGCGCCGGCAGATCGAGCGTGAGCCGGCGCACGCGGAAGTGTTCGAGCTGCGGCATGGAAATGATTGTGGCGACGGTGGTGACCAGCGGGGGCGTCATCACGGCAGCCGTGCGGAGCAGCGAGCGGCGCGTTATGGCCGGCCGTGGCGCCGGCGGCGCTTCGGGTTCGGATTTGACGTCGTCGCGCGGCTTGTCGTCGCGCGGCTTATCGTTGCGCGCCGCGCGTCGCTTCCACGCGCCGGCGATCGCCAGCGGGATC
>JBBSLV010000201.1:0-7163 GCA_038233535.1 Tepidisphaerales bacterium
CAGATCCCCTTCGACCTTCCATGTGTCGGTTTCCACAGCCGGGAGGAGCGTGCCGCCTCCAAGGAGCGGCACGCCGAACGCCTTTTCCGCCGAGGCCGCGAGCCGGGCGGCGGCGAGGTCGTTGGCGACGAAAACCTCCGCGGTGGCGCGCTCGCCCGGGGTTCGCAGGTGAAACATCGCCAGCGCAGCGTCCGCGTCTTGCGCGTTCAGCGCCGTGCGGTAAGCGACCTGCACCGCCTGCGGCGTATCGAGCGCCGGTTGCTGCGGCGACACATGTGAATGTCATCACCATCGTCGCAAATATTCTAGTCATGGGTTCATTCCTTGCTTCGTCGTTTGTTCAGTGAGCAATTCGCGCAGAATTGCGTTGACGTCCTCGACCGATCTTGCCTCCCCGTTCATCACCGCGGCACGCGCGGTGGAGAGCGCCTTCGCCAGCGACCGTTCCTCCGCGACGGCCAGCCGGTACGTCGCGGTGTCGCGCGGGGTCTCCCATTGCGCGGGGGCGAGCACCCATCGCCCGTTCATATGTCGGAGCGTTGGCGATCCGGGACGGTCCGTGATCTGATCGATCGTCGCACGATCGCCGTCGATCGTGAAGGTCCAACCGTCGACTTCGGCGATCATCCCCCGGGCGTTGACGCGGTAATCAACGGCGGCGAGGGAAGCACGAGGCTTCGTCGGAGGGGACTGCTCTTCAATCCGTTCCTCCACCGCCTGATGCAACCGGATCGACGCGAACATCGTCGCCGTCAGCGCATCGGAATATGCGTCGCCCGGCGCGATTCGCACGAGGCGCCGATATTGCGATTCATCCCTGCGGGCAACGGCTTCGTACACGGACCGCACCGTGGCGCGGAGCGCGTCGACGTCGCGCACCGTGGCGCGCGGGTTCGCGGTCGCGCCGGCGCATCCGCCCAGCGCCAGCAGACCCACCAGCATTCGTCGCCCGATGCACCGCCAGCCCATGCCCGGGGAATATACACGCGCGCGACGAGGGGACGCGCCAGCCGCGGGTCATTAAAATAAACCACCCGCGGCTCCCGCCGGCGGCCAGAAGCTGGCGCACGCTGACGACCCCCGCGCAGCCTGATAGCCGCGCGGCGGGAGCCCGCGGTCTTTGGCAGTCCACATTCGCGAGCTACAGCTTCGATCCGCACTTTCGGCAGAAGCGGGCGAACTGCGGGTGCGCGAGCCGGCAGGCGCGGCAGACGCGGTCGTGCTTGTCCGCCGGCTTGCGTCCGGGCACGCCGGTGAAGACGACGAGCAAAACGACCACGACGACGAGGGCGACGGTGATGAAGGCGGGGTCGTTCACGCGGGCGGTCCTGTGTAAAACCTCAGCGGCTCAGGAATGATCGGGCGCCGCAGCGGCGCGCGTCCATTATAAGAATTGATCTCCAACAAACCGAGAATGGATTGAGCCGCGGATGAACGCAGATGAACGCGGATAAGAGAAAGCTGAATTCGATTTGCTCATCTGCGTTTATCCGCGTTCATCCGCGGCCCAAATCGGCTTTTCCGCGGTATCTGAAAGCGCCCCCGCATTTCGTGAAGCGCCGCCGCAAGCGGCGGCGCTTCACGGGCGCGGAGTAGAGGTGACTTCACATCCTAAAGAGCATGCGTCTATGCGCTGCGCCATATCCGCATGGGGAGCATCCCGATCCCGATCAGCGCCAGTTGCGACAGGCAGAACGCGACGAGCCAGAACACCGCCGACTCCATGAAGCCGTAGCTGTGCAGTCCGACGCCGAGCATGTTCGTGCCGAACCAGCTCCAACCAATGACGACGTTGCCGAAGATCGCCAGACACGCCAGCCCGCGCTCGCGGACGAGACCGCCCCAGCGGGCGTGCAGGACGACGGCGTTCCACAGCACGACGATGATCGCGCCGTTCTCCTTCGGATCCCAGCCCCAGAACCGCCCCCACGACTGGTCGGCCCAGATGCCCCCGAGGATCGTGCCGATGAAGCTGAGGAGGATCGCGAAGCAGACGCACCCGTAGATCATGCGCGTCAGCGCTTTGGCGAAGTCGCCGGTCAGCGCGCGGGTGAAGATGCCGACGATCACGTAGATGATCCCCAGCACGCCCGCGAAGACCGTCGCGGCGTATCCCAGCGTGATGATCACCACATGCGTCGCCAGCCAGATGTTGGTGTCGAGCACGGCCTGGAGCATCTCCATCGTGTCGCCGTCGCCGGAGAGATGGTGGGCGATCAGCAGCGAGACGAAGCCGGTGATGGACGCGGTGACCATGCCCAGCCCGTTGCGGAACACCAACTCCAGAAACACGGCCAGCAACACGGCGCCCCAGGCGACGAAGACGGCCGAGGAGTACAGGTTGGTGACGGGAGGGCGTCCGGAGATGACCATCCGCGCGATCAGCCCGAACGAGTGCACCGCCAGCGTGAGCAGCAGGACGAACAGTGCCGCGCGCCACAGCGGGCGCGTCCACCCCAGCCACGAGAAGCAGGCGAGCAGGAACACGAGCACGTACAGCACCATGCAAACGTAGAACGGCGCGAACCGGTTGAAGAAGACCTCGAACCCCGCCTTGTCCGCCGCCTTGCCGACAGGACCGGCGCTCAGGAGGGCGTTGTAGCCCGCGACTTCGCGATTGAACGCGACGGGTTCATCGCGCGTGTAGGCGTCGACGGCGGCGGCGAACCCGCGGCCGGTCGCGGGCATCGGCTCCCCCTGCTGCGTGCGGCGCACCGCGTTCATCAGCGAGAGCCACTCACCCCCCGCCTTTTCCGGCGGGACGACGAGCAGCGTGTGCCACTGCCGCAGCCGCACGAACACGTCCAGATGCTGCGCCAGCTCCGCCAGCTTCTGCTGATAAGCGTCGCGGTCCGACTTCTTGATCCGCGCCGCGGGCGTGGCGTGCTCCTCGATCTTCGCCACGCGGGCCAGCCGCTGCTGTTCCGTCCCGCTGACCAGCATGATCTGGTCGATCGAGAACATCTTGTCCTCGGTCTTCAGCTCCAGCAGCGCTTTGACGTCCGGGTGGTCGATGCGGAAGACCTTGTACTGCATCGCGGCGTTGTTGCCCGCGAACACGTCGGCCAGCCACTTGATGGCCGGGTGTTTGTCGCCTTCGTGGCGCACGACGCTCTTGCCGCTGAGGATGCGCAGGCTGTTGATGGCGAGGCTGTCGACGGGCTGGACGCGGCCGTTGTGCGTGATGGGGACGCGGGCGAAGGATTCGAGGTCGTACGGCTCCTCCGGCTTGTCCGATCGCAACGCGGCGGAGGTGACGTACATGAGACACGCAAGCCCCACCACCGCCGGCGCCGCCCACCCGCGCCAGCCGCGCCACCCGCCCGCGCCCGTGCCCACGGGAATCGCCGGCTGCGCACCGCGACGCCCGGGCTTGCCCGCCACCGGGGGCGCGCGGGTCGCCTGCGACGCCGGCGCGAATCGCTTGCGCAGGAACGACACCAGCGCGATGCCGAAGTGCACCACCAGCCCGACCGCACCGATCAGGCACGCGATGTACGGCAGGAACCAGCCGGGGTTGTCGACCACCTGGAGGATCGTCGTTTCCCACGGGTGCGCGGGCGAAATCGGGATGAACCGCGCCTGGAAGAACGTCTCCCCGCGGTAGCGCAGCGGGCTGTTCATCTTGATGAGGATCTCGCGGTCGGTATCCGTTTGCTCGTCGCGCAGGCGCACGCGGCTGGAATAGTTCTTGGGGATGTCCGTGCCCAGGTATTTGTCGTGATCGAAGCGCAGCAGCTCCATGGTGTACGGCTTGTAATACCGCTTGAACCGCAACGCGATCTCGTACGTTTTGCCGTCCACCTCGACGCGCTGCGGCGTCGGGAGGTGCAGCGAGAGCAGGTACGTGCCCAGCTCCCGCTCGCCCTTGCGCAGCCGGACGTAGGCCGAGGCCATGTCGACCTTTTCCGCCTCGTCGCCGGCGCCGGAGAAGCGGGCGCGCGGCTCGATGGCGGCCCCCACGCCGGTGCCTTTCGTGGCGCGGCCCTCGTGCAGTTCGTCGCCGTGCATGTGACCGGCGGTGACGACATCGGAGTTCGGATGGTACGCCTCGACAGTCACGTCAAACGGCAGCCGAGTGTCGGTCACCGTCGCGCCGTCGGTCAGCTTCGCCTGCGGGACGACGATCGTCCGGTCGTGCATCGCGTCGGACGAGTCCATGACGGCGAGCTCGGTCTCGCGGACGCTGTGCGAGTAGTTCGCGTACGAGCCTTCGTCGATGAACATTTGGCTCTCGACGGCCCAGAGGCTCGTGAGCAACTCGCCCAGCAGGAGCGTGAGCAGCCCGAGGTGGATGAGGATGACGCCCGTGCGCTTCTTGTGCAGAATTGCGAGGCCCGCGATAAAAACGCTCGAAAGCAGCCCGGCGGCAATCCAGAACCCCAGCCGGCTGTCGTCCGGCCAAGCCCAGGGGAGAAAAATGCACCCCACGAGCGGCGGAATGAGCAGCAGATCCTGCCACTTGCCCTTGAAGCGGATGATGTGCGCGACGAGCAGATTCGCCAGCAGCAGCAGGATGAGCGAGTACCCCCCCAGCATCGGAATCGACACGCGCCGCAGCACGCCGACGACCGAACTCCAGAATGGGGATGCGATCTCCCCTCGCGGGAGAAACAGCGCCACCTCGATCGAAACGAAAAAGCTGTGGAAGTAGCGCGACTGAACGTCCCAGATGCCCGCGTCAATCTGCGCCCACGTGCCGGCGAAAATGAGGAAGCTGCTGAGGCACAGCAGCACAACCGTGAGCTTCAGCGACGCCAGCGGCGCCAGGAGCTGTTTGGGCGAAAACGACGACGAGGAGGATTTGGACAATAAGGCGGGCGAGTTCAACGCGCACTCCCGGACGGTTGGGTGGATGACGACTGCTGAGTGGACGGCGCCTGCTGGGTGGACGGCGCCTGCTGCGGCGGCGACGCGGGGGCGGCAACCCCGGCGAAGCGGGCGTCGGTCAGCAGCTTCTCAAACGGTTTCATCTGCGCGTCGACCAGCTCCTTGGGGCCGACGAAGCGGACGAACCAGAACATGTTGCCCTGCGACGTCAGCGCGACGATCTGCCTCGTGGCGGGCTGAGCGTCGGCGGCCGGGCCTTCGAAGTCGAACGCGAAGCCGTCTAACCCGGCGACCGTCATCTCGCGCGGCTTGGTGGCGGAGGGGTCTTTCGTCGGGGGAAGCCCGACCTGGCCGCGCCAGCGGTTGATGTTGTCGAGCAGATTGCCCACCCCGTTCTGCGGCAAGCGCGAGACGATCACCTCGCCTTTCTTGCCGTCGGTTTCGACGATCAGCGTGTGCGCGCGCATCGGCCGGGGCGTGGGGTCTTCGACCCAGCCCGCGGGCAGCGTGCCCCAGTCGATTCTTTCCGCCCCGGGGGTCGCGGGGCCGTGGTCGTGGCCGGAATGATCTCCACCATCGTTCGGATCGTGCGCGTCCTGCTTCGGTTGGGCCATCGCGAGCTGCGGAGGATGCGCCTGCGCGTCCTCGGCTGGGGCGCCTCCATCGGGCTTGAACTTCAGTGAGCGGACGAAGGCATCGAAGTTGGGCTTCTGTCGCGCGACGACGTCAGGGGGGCCTTTGAGCGTGAAGAACCACGTCAGCGTCCCGTGCGGGACGATGGCCGCCAGCATGCGCCGAGGCGCGGCCGTGCCGGCGACGGCGTCGGTGCCAGTGAGGTCGACCAGGTCCACGTGCGCATCGCCGACGTCGACGTGGGTCACCATCTGGCTCACCGTTTCGGGCGACGACGGCTCAAGCCCCAGCTGGCGCTCCCATCGGTTCACATTCGGGGCAAGCTCGTTCGATTCGCGCGGCAGGGCCATGATGGCCAGCGAGGCATCGGAATGCTCCGGGTCGATTGCGAACGCCGCATATTGCATCTGCTGCGCTTGCAGCTCCCGCCAGCCGTCCGGGACGACAAACTCCACCGGTTTGATCGTCGGCGGCTCCTTGGGCGCGGAATATGTGCGAATTTCGTCGCTTCCCTCGCACCCGAAGGAGACGAGCAGGAGGATTACGGGGGCGATCAAGCTCAATCGTGCAAATATCACGCGGTGCATCCGTTAGGGTGAACAGGGTCAGGTGGAACGGTTAGGAATTGCTGCATCTTAGGTCCGCTCCCCCTTCTAACCAACAACCGACCGAAAGTTACGCCCGCTCCCACTGGCGAGCCCGCTTCAGCGGGCGGGTTCCATCCCCGAAACAAAAAAAACGAGATTTCATTTGACGCCCCGCCTTTGTTAGGCAATTATTCATCCTAACAGAACCCAATCGAACCAGAGGACACAAGGATGTTCACCATTCGGCAAATTGAGCGGCTGTGGAATGCAAAGCAGTACCGGCGTCTGGCGGTCGAGCTTCTCGCCGGCCGGGCTGAGGCCTCCTATCGGTTGGAGGCCGAGTTTGCCCGCTCGGTCCCCGCCGCGGCGCTGACGCTGATCCGGATGGACGAACTCGCCCAGTCGCACCACCCGTTGTACCGCACGCTGCTGAACGTGTTGATCGTGGGGCAGGAACCCGACGGCGGATGGGCTGATGTCATGACGACCGCGCTGTGCGTGCGCGCACTGACCTGCGGCGACGGGCAAGGGGTGGCCGTCGAACGCGGGATCGCGTACCTGGCTCAGTTGCAGAAGACGGAAGGGATCTGGCCGAAGGTTCCCATCCGGCGGATGAGCGGCGAACCGTTTGTCTCGGCGTTCGTGCTGTTCGAGCTGGCCGAATCACACGCGTTCCGCCAAACGGTGCGGTGGGCGGACGCGCTGGACTGGTTTGCCGGCAACCTTAAGGCGCTGGACCCCGACACCCGCCGCCTCTGGGACCGCGCCGCCGCGAAGTGCCGCACCCCCCGCCCGCGCCCGGCCGAGGCGACAGGGTTGTGGTCGTAGATGCGCGTGTGTCGCGCCGGGACGACCGCCATGTCCATCATGTGCGCGCTGCAACCGCACGTCGCCGCCGCGTCCCGTCGATCGCCACGTCCCGTCGGGCGCGTTGCACCGTCGGCGCTGCATCCTGTCGCGCGCTGCACCCGCGCCGTCGCCGCCGTGCCCCCGGGCGCGCTGCGCCCGCTCGCGTTTAGCCGGCGTCGCCAGACGCTGTTTTGCTAAGACTCTCGACAAACCGATTACGCCGCAGAGACACGGAGCGCGCGAAGAAAAGCCCCGGTCCGAAGA
>JBBSLV010000202.1:0-7126 GCA_038233535.1 Tepidisphaerales bacterium
CGCCGCCAGGAGAAACAGCACGGTCGCCGCCCGCTCGTTGCGCTGCGCATCGTCGCGCGGGCGCTCGAACGCCACCGGCGCGAATAGCGCCAGCCCCGCCGCCACGAAGACGACCATCAGCCCGAGCAGAATTTTACCCCGTTGCACGCGCATCAGACGAGTCCACCGAAAGGCACAGATGCTCCTGCTCCCTCGCCCGGTATGCCGGGAGAGGGTTGGGGTGAGGGTGATTCAAACGTCGAACGTCGTCAGCTCTCGAAATCACCCTCATCCCGACCTTCTCCCGGCTTACCGGGAGAAGGGGTCAGACATCGCTACTCGTCCAAGCTGACCGACGCCATGAACTTCGTCGCCAGCTCGTCGTTGGGCTTGAGGCGCAGGGCCTTGCTGTAGTACGGGATGGCCTGCTCGGGCTTTCCCAGTCGCTCCAGGGCATATCCAATCATGCAGAGGCTGACCGTGTCGCTCTGATCGAGCGCGGCGGCCTTGCGGAACGCCGGCAGCGCATCGGCCAAGCGGTTCTGGCGGAGGTGCAGATATCCGAGCATCAGGTGACCCTCGCTGTGCTCGGGCGCGATGGCCAGCGACTTGCGAAGGGAGACTTCGGCGCGTTTCATGTCGTTAAGCTGCATGGCGGCCTTGGCATGGCTGAGCCACACGCCGGCCGACCCCGGATCGCGCTGCGTCGCCGTCTCCAGCGTCGCCCGCGCTTCGCGGTACTGGCCCAACTGCAACTGGCACTCGCCCAGCGCCGCCAGCAGGTCGGCGCGGTCGGTATACCCGTCCTTCTTCATCAACCGGTTCAGCGCGTCGGCGGCGTCGCGATACTGCCCGGCGAAGAACATCGCCAGCGCCAAATGCTCGCGAATCGCCATGTCGTCGGTGGCGAGGATGCTCGCCTGGCGGAGCATGTCGACGGCTTCCTTGTAGCGGCGCTGCTGCACGAGCAACTGCCCCACCGCATCGCGGATCGTTGCGCTGTGCTCGAAGTACGTGACCTTGGATTCCAGCAGCGCCAGCGCCTGACCGGCCTGGTCCATGGCGACGAGCATTTCCGCCCGCGCCATGACGTACGCCAGCTCCGCCGGCGCTTTTTCGCTGGCCGACTTGTAGAACGAGTACGCCGTTTCAGGCTTCTGCCAGCGCTGGTAGATGACGCCCGCGAGGTAGTCGGCCTCGCCGTTCTTCGGCGCCGCGGCGCGGGCGAACTTCAGCTCGTTCTCGGCCTGCTCCAACCGCCCCTGCTCGATGGCGAGCTTCGCCGAGAGGATGCGCAGTCCCGCGTTCTTCGGGTCCATGCTCAACGCCTCGTCGGTCGTCTGGCGGCTCTTGTCGAAGTTGCCGGTGGCGTACTGATCGCGGGCAAGGCTGAACAGCACGTTCGCGCGGGCCGTGTTCCATGCCTGGGTCGCCTCTTCCTTCTGCTTGTTCTTCATCGGGCTGCACCCGACGACCAGCAGGAGAGCGGCCAGGAAAGCGTAAAGGGGGACACGTGCCATGGATCAACTCCGGTGAAAAGCGGTGGTTCTGCCTCTTCTTCGGCGAGAAACTGGGGGGAGTTGATCAGTTGTACCGCGTCACCTGCGCCCGGTGTTATTGGACAGGCAGTCCTCCAACGCAAAACGGGTGCGGCGCCCGTTGGCGCCGCACCCGCTGACATTTTCAGTTGCGTGATTGTTACTTCGACTCAAGCTCCAGCTCGACGATGCTCGAACCCTCGACCTCATCAGCTAACAGCTCGGTGAAGGCGCTGCCCGACTCGGCGGGCTGGGTCGCGGGGGCCGCGACGGCGAACTCGCCTTCGACCTCTTCGGCATAACCCTGCATCAGTTCTTCGATGACGGCTTCGGCCACGAGCGGCTGGGTTGTCGGCGCCACAGCCACGAGCGGCTGGGTCGTCGGGGCGGCCGCCGCCACCGGCTGGGTCGCCGGGGCGATGGAGACCGTCACATCGGCCGGGTGGGTTGACGGCCTGGTCGCCGGCGCCGGGGCCACGTCCTCGAGCATCATCCGGCGGACGAAATGCCGGACCGAGCTGCCGTCAGAGGTCGTAACCTCGCGACCCGTCAGTTCCTGCTTCATCTCGATCGCCTCGAGCATCTTCGGGTTCAGGTTCGTGGCGCAGTTCAGGTGCCACAACGCGGTTTTGCGGTTGGGGTTGTCCTTGCTCATCTCGCGCTTGGCCGACTCGAAGGCGGACTCGGCGAGGCGTTCGCGGCCGAACCACATCATGCCGCGGCGGGTGCCGACGCGGAGCTGTTCGGTGCGCTTTAGCTCCGCTTCCGAAAGCTCATTCATCGCAACGTCGTCTTTCACGATATGCGGGGTGAGCAGGACGATCACCTCTTCGCGAACCGTGCGGTCACGCGTCGAGCGGAACGCGGCGCCGACGATCGGGATGTTTCCGAGGAACGGCACCTGGCTGCGGCCTGTCGAGCTGCTCTCGCGGAACAACCCGCCGATCACGATCGTATGCCCGTCCTTGACCATCACGTTCGACGACACTTCCGTCGTCGACTTGCTGGGCAACCCGTTGGCGTTGACTTCACCGGCCGAGTCCTCGGGGTGGACTTCCATGCGGATGTACCCGTCGGCGGCGATGAACGGGCGGAAGATCAGCCGGGTGCCCGTCTTAAGGCTCTCGACCGTCTGCGACGTCGAGGTCTCGGTCACGATGGTGGTGAAATACCCGTCTTCGTTACCGACGAAGACCTCGCCCTTGTGCTTGTTGAGCGTGAGGATCTTCGGGTTGGCGAGGATCGTCGTGTCGGTCGTCTGCTCCAGGGCTTTGAGAAACACGCCGATGTTGTTGCTCACGAACCCCAGGCGCAACCCGCCGTTGGGGACGTTGTTGGTGAAGCCCGTGTCGCCGCCGGCAAAGCCGTTGTCGAGCACTTCGCCCGCGGCGCCGTTGTTGACGATGCCCCCGCCCACCGCGTCGCCGGGGCTGCTGCCGACCGAGTTCACGCCGTTGAAATCGACGCCGCCCAGGACGGAGAAGTCGATGCCGAACGCGTTGTCTTCGTTGAGCACGGCGCGGCAGATGACGGCCTCGAGCAGGATCTGCTGCGGGCGCTTGTCGATCTCATCGAGGATCATCTTCACGCGGTCGAGGTTTTCAGGGTAATCGGTGACGACGAGGATGTCGTCCGAGGCGTAATCGTTACCGCCCAACCCGCTCGTGCCGCTCTCGATGCCCGACAGCGCGGGCATCGTCACCACCACCTGCCCGGTGAGGCTCATTACCGGCTTGATCATGTTCTGCGCGTTCAAAGCGGGCGTGTAGTACACGCGGAAGACGCGCGTCTGCATGCGCAGCTCCGCCTTCTCGATTTCGGACAGCTCCTTCGTCGTGTAGACGTAGATGAAGTTGCCCTTCTCGCGGTAGGCGTAGCCGTTGGCGTGGAGGATGGCGTCGAGCGCCTCGCGGACGGTGACGTCGTAGAGGTTGGCGGTGACCGAGCCGCGGACTTCCTTGCTGGGCAGAATGTTTTTCTGGGTCTGAAGCGAGAGCATGCGGAGCACTTCGACGAGGTTCGCGTCGTTGACGTGAATCTCGACGGTGCCGGCGTCACTGACGCTCACTTCGCTGCTGCTGACGCTCTGGCCCTGGCTGGCGGGCGCGGGCTGGGTGGAGGGAGAGGCGGCAAAGGGGTCGGATTCCTCCAGCACCTTCACATCAGTCGTGCCTTCGGGGGCGAGCATTGCCCGTTCCCCCGCGAGCGCCACGCTCGCCTGATTGGAATAAACGGACGATGCAGCCAAAAAAATATACCCGGCGGTCTTGGTCCACGTGCGCATAACATTCCTTAAAAAGCGGATTGGCGATGGGCGATTGCCGATTCGCGATTGAAGAACAGCCGAGATACGCGGGCTTGTTTTTCAATCCCAAATCGCAAGTCTAAAATCGCAAATCCATTTCGGGCATCGTCGCTACTTCATCGGAATCTCGAGCCTGATGCCCTCTCGCTCGACAATGATCCGCCGGGCCTCGATCTTCGAGACGCGGAACCCCGCGACGACGCTTCCTTCGCCCACCATCTCTCCGTCGATGACCACCTTTGGCGAGGCGCCCATGACGATCGTCTGCAACTGCATCCGGCCCGCATCCCGCACGGCGTTCTCCGTGCGGATGTGCCGCTGCTTACTTTGATCGGCTTGAGAGGAGAGCGACTTTGCCAGCTCATCCCAGAATCCCTCGTCCTCCCGGGTTACCGGGGCGGTGGGTTGGCCCCCGAGGTGGGCATAGTGGTCGAGTTGAACGATGAAGAGGTTTCTGACGATCGGGCTGACCGGCATCCCGCGCCAGTCGGCCAGCGCCGCGGCGCTGGTCGCGCTGACGGCCGGATCGCGCCTCGTCATGCCGGCGCGGGAGGCAATGTCCTGATCGGACGCCGCCGCCGTCCCCGCTTTCGCCGACGCCGGGCCCCTGCCGTCGGTCATGACCATGCGGATCCACATCGTGCCCAGCACCGCCACGAGCACCACCAGGACGGTCGCCTTCTTGGGGTCGGCCTTGGCCGCGTGCAGCAGCTTGACGACCGGGTTGTTCGCGGGGGCAACCATCACTTCTCCGTGTAGTAGATGTTCATCGAGAGGCTCACGTCGACGAGGCCCGAGCCGGGCGCCTTGGTCTTCACCGTGAGGTCGCGGACGCGCGTCAGCCGCTGCATCTGCTCCATCTGCCGCAGGAACGAGAAGACGCTGAGGAAGTCGCCCTGAAATTTCACGTGGATGGGGAACTCGACGAACAGGTCGTTTGGCTTGGCCCCGGTCGGGATGATGTGGCAGTCGCGCAACCCCGCCTGGTCGCGCAGCAGCGTGATGTCGTTGAGGAACTGCCCCCACTCGACCTGACGCGGCAACTGCTTGTCGAAGCGCGCGAGGCGCCGGCGGAGGTCGTCGACCTCAAGCTGGAGCATGTTGCGGATCGACGTCTCGCGGCGGTTCGATTCGAGCTCGCGCGTCTTCATGTCAACCTGCGCACGCAGATCGAGCTGCCGCGCCGTCGATGGGCGATACCCGACGAGGTAGAACGCCGCGCACAGCGCGACGAACGACGTCCCCAGGATCCACTGGGCCCGCGCACACCAACCGGCTTGGCTTTGTAGTGTTCGCATGTGCGGCTGCCCGTTACGCCCCCGCGGCGTCGTTAAGGTTCATTGAAAAGTACACTTCGAACTCGCGCATGACCCGGCCGTCGTCCAGCCGCGGCTTCGAGCCGGTCATGCGGACATCTTCGAAGAACGGCTTACCCGTGAGTTTCGTAAGGAAGTCGGCGACCTCGACGTCGGTCGGGGCCACGCCGGTCACCCGCACGTTGAGCCTCCGGTCAACCGTACGGTCCTTCTCCTGGGCGGCGCGGGCGCCGGCGAGCGTGATCGGGTGCGTCTCCTCCGTGAGCAGGGTCAGTTCGAGCAGCGCGGCGCTTTTGGGCATCACCTCGTCCAGCGTCGTCAGCAGCCGGGCGGCTTCGGCATGCGAGCCGACCTTCACCAATACCTTCGACTGCTCGACGAGCTTCCGCCGCAGCGTCATCAGCTCCTCGACGACCTTCAATTCGCTCCGCGACGCGCTCAGCTCCGCCTCGCGCGTTTGCAGCGTCGCCTCCTGCCTGCGGACGTTGTTCCGTGCCTGCATCACCCACAGCGCGAACGCCGCCAGCACGACCACCGTCATCCACGCCTGGAGCACGACGAACCGGCGACGGCGGCGAACCTGCGGATACCAACCGGGCAGAAATTCCACTTCACGCACGGGCCACCTCCCGCGCCGGCTGCGGCGGTGGCTGTTGCGCGGGCGGACGGCGCGTGGCGGCGGTGGCGGCACGCTCGACGGCGAGCGCCGTTGTGCCGGCGGGGGCAATGCCCGCCGACGCCGCGCTCACCGCGGCGTTCAAATCCACCACCTCCGCCTGCGACGCCAGCGGGATCAGATCTTCGCGCGGCGCGAACGGATCGCGCGGCTTGCCGTCGCGCGGGCCAAACGTCCCTGCCGCCTGGCGGAGACCCAACCCCAGCGCCAGCGACCACTCGCACATCATCCCGCGCCGGTCGGATGGCTTCATGCGGCTTGTGTCGACGCTGAACAGCGGGCGGCTGGTCTCGACGGGAATCGGCAGCGCCATGTTCAGCACGCTGTGCAATTGCGGGTCGCATGCCTCCCCGCCCGCCAGGCGCACCTTGTCCGGGCGCTGACCGCGGAAGGTGACGGAGAAGTATCGCAAACACAGCGAGATCTCCCGCCCCAGGTCTTCCATCACGCTGCGGCTGGCGTCGAAGACGGCCTGGCGGACCGGGTCGCTCTTCGCGGCCTCTGCCGGTTCGAGCGGTCCCGCTTCCGCGAGCCGCCGGCGCAGCGAGCGGGCCTCGTCGAACGTAATGCCAAGCTTCTCGCTCACCGCTTCGAGCATGTGGCGCGAGCCGATTTCAATGGGCTTCAGGAAGCTGATCTCGCGCCCTCGGCCGATGACCACCTGGCTCCGCCGGGCGCCCACGTCCACCAGCACGTGCACATCGGACTCGTCCTCGCGCCGGCGGATAAACCGCTCGACCGTGCGGTACAGCGCGAACGGCTCGACGTCGAGCGAGACGACGATCGCTCCGCTCCGATGCAGTTGCTCGAGGAAATCGTTCACGTCCTCATTGCGGGCGGCGAGCACGATCAGCTCCTGCCGCACGTCCGCGCCCTGGCGGACCTCGCCGGCGATGCAGTGCTCCACGTGTGCCCGGTCGGTATCGAACGTGAAGATGTTACGCGCTTCGAACTCAATCGCCCCCGCCAGCTCGTGCGGGGGGATCATCGGCAGGCGCAGGTTCTTGACGTGCACGATCTCGCGCGGCAGCGACGTGATGACCTCGCGCCCGACGAACCCGTCCTGCCGCAGCATCCTGCGGATCATGTCGACGGCCAGCGGCATGCGCAGGTGCGGCTGCGACCGCACGTCCTCGGGGAACTGCTGCCGCGCCGCGGCCACCACCGAGAGCGACTGCCCCACCGTCTCGAGCTGAAGCATCTTGATGCTGTCAAACCCGATGTCGAGGCCGATCGGCTGAACTTGTGATCGTGTAAGTCGAATCATGACGTTGGAGTCAGTAGGCAGTAGGCAGTAGGCAGTAGGCAGGAA
>JBBSLV010000203.1:0-7107 GCA_038233535.1 Tepidisphaerales bacterium
AGCAGGATCCCGCTGGCGCGTCGATCAAAGCGAAACGACGAGCGCGGACGTCTAAGCGGTGAGGTGGCGACGGCAGGCATGGCATCGACCGCGAAACCACCCCCGAGCGAGAGGAGCGTCTGGCGCGGCTTCAGGCGCAGATCACCGAGCAGGAACGGCAGTTGGCCGACAGCGCCGATGAGCTGAAGCAGGTCAACGCGACAATGGCGCAGATCACCAGCGACCGCTCGAACCTTGAGTACAAGCTGAACAGCGCCAAAGCGCTGGTGACGGTCGATGAATCGCAGCTTCAGGACGCGATTACCGCCAACGAGACCGAACGCGCCGATGCGCTGCGTGCCAAAATCGCCGGGCCGCGCAGGCAGGTTGACGAGCAGTCCGAGCAGTTGGCGGCGATGGACGAGCAGCTCAGGGAGCTGCGCGAGCAACTGATCGCGCGAACGAAAACCAAGACGGAGCTCGAGCGCGAGCGCACAAAGCTGACTGCCGACGTGGACCTGCTGGAGAAGAAGCTCGTCGCGCTGGACCCCTCGAGCCAGCAGGGGCTGCGCGGCTGGCTGGGGTGGGCCAGCTCCAAGGCGCGGGCCACGCCATTGCTTCAGTTCGTCAACCCGTCGGAGCGTGTGCAGCAGGTCGTGCTGAGCGACGTGCAGACGGACCTGGGCGGCGTGAAGCGCGTGGACACGATCGACCGGTGCACGACGTGCCACGTGAACATCGCGAACCGGGAGTTCAGCGAAGCGAACCTGCTCGCGTTCCTTGAAGAGCAGGTGGCGAGTTCGCGCAGGCTGAACCTGCCCGAAATCCCCGGCGGGCGCACCGCCGACCCGGTGGCGACGGTTACCAATCCCGGACCGGTCGCGATGGCGGAGTTCTGGCACGCTTGGGCGCGACAGCTCGCGCCCGCGGCGCTGGCGCGCAACGCCGTCCGCATCAACGCCGTCGCCGGCGTCGTCGGCAAGTCCGCCGTTGTCACCGTCGACGGAAAGAAGCTCGACGGGTTCAAGTACGACCTGGCGCTGGTGGGCGACGCTCGCGATCGGCAGGACGCGATTTTCAAGCAGGTCCTACGGGCGCTGCTGGCTTATCCGCAGTCGGATGAACCGTTCGTCTTTGACAGCGGCAATGGCAATGGGTCACCGTCGCCGGGCGTCGTCGTGGAGATCCCGGTTCCATCGGTCGTGGAGGAGAAGGCGCTGGCCACGGCGCGCAACACGGCCATGCGGTACGTCGAGGAGCTGGCCAAGGGGCTGCGCGCGTCGCTGGCGGCGAAGCAGTTCGACCTTCTCGAAGACCGCTACCGCACGGCGATGGTCGACGAGGTGAACGTCGATCGCCGTCGCAATGGGTACGATGCGCTCGATCCGTCGCCCGTGTACCTCGCGCATCCGAACCTGCAATTGTACGTCGACGCCGACAGCGCGCATGCGTTTGAGCGCGTCGGCTGCACGAGCTGTCACGACGGCTCGGGCGTGGAAACGGACTTCGTCCTCTCCGCGCACACGGCCAGGCCGATCTGGGTGGACCAGGCGACGGGCACGCCGGTGCTGGCGACGCAGATCAGGCCGAAGCGGGCGCTGGTGACGCATCTCGGGCCGGACCTGTCGAGCATGTTGGCCGCGGTGTACCCGCCGGATGCGCTAGTGCCGCAACTGAGCAGCTTGCACTTGAACCTGGATGCACATTACGCGCCGGCGACGACTCAAACCGCTGCGAAACCGCAAGCGGCGGACGGGGCCGAGCATGAGACATTCGACGTGCCCGAGGAAGCGCCCGTCGATGCGCCGCCCACCCCCTACGTCGATCCGGTGACGGGAAAGGAAGGACGCGCGGTCTCGCAATTGACGCACTGGAAGAAGTACGAGCCGGGGTCGGGCACGTCGTTCAAAGATGTGAACCATTATTGGGACCGCCCGATGCTCCCGCCGCAGTATTTGCAGGCGAACTGCGTGCGCTGCCACACCGACGTATACGACATCAAGGACGCAGCGCCGGTCGTGCACGAGGGCCGAACGCTGTTTAAGAGCATGGGGTGCGTGAACTGCCACCAGATGGACAGCATCACCCCGGAAATCGGTCCGTCGAACCCCAGCGACGAGCGGCTGATTCTCGCCAACGGGCAGCGCAAGGTCGGCACCGATTTACGGCACATCACGGCCAAGCTCTCGCCGGCGATGATTAACACCTGGATCTGGTCGCCCAAGGCGTTTCGTCCGAACACGAAGATGCCGCACTTTTTCATGCTGGAGAACAACTCCAGCGACGAGGAGCTGCGCCGCACGCGCCAGGAAGCGCGGGCGATCACCGAATATCTGATCCGCACCGCCGATCCCCTCCCGCCCAAACACGTGCCCCCGCCGGCACTGCGAGGCAACGTTGACGCGGGCAAGGCCGTATTCAACAACATCGGGTGCCTCGGCTGTCACTCGAACCTCAACGAAACGACCGAAACCAGGCGCGGCGACAAGCTGGTGACGATCGGCGAACAGTGGATCGTCACCGATCTCGTGAAAGGCGGACGCCTGGCTGACGAAATGGCGGCCACGCTCGGCAAGGCGCCGGACACGAAGACGCTCACCGCCGAGGCGCGGAAACTTTACGACGCCATGACGTACAACGAGCGCCAGCTCTACGCGCTGGAGCACCTCGGCGAAAAGGGCGAGCAAACCGCCCTCCCCCGCTACCCCGACAACTCGCCCAAGCCCGTGTTCATGCACCATGGCCCTGAGCTGTCCGGCATCGGCACGAAGCTGACGGCCGGCGGACGCACGAGCGGAGAGGCGCGGCAATGGCTGTATGACTGGATCAAAGACCCGCGACACTACAGCGAATACACCGTCATGCCGCGCCTGCGGCTGAGCGACCAGCAAACGATCGACCTCGTCGAGTACCTGCTGTCGATGAAGCGCACGAACGGCGCCCCCAACGACACCTGGACCGCCGGCCTGACCTCCCCCGACAGCGCAAAGTTGCAGGAAATGACGGCGATGTTCCTCCGCAGCCGCTTCAGCAACAACAAGGCGATGGAGAAGGCGGACGAAGAAGCGGAACTGACGATCCTCGCCGCCGACGCGCTGAAACCCACCGACGGCGACGCGGCCGCGTTCGAATCACTGAAGAAGGAAACGGCGACGTGGTCGAAGGATGACCGCCGGATGGTGTTCCTCGGCAAGAAGCTCATCGGGCACTACGGGTGCATGAGCTGCCACGCCATCAACGGCGCCGAAACGCTGACCAGCCCCTGCGCCAACCTCTCCGATTGGGGGCAGAAAGCCCTCAGCCAGATCGCGTTCGACTTCCTCGACCAACACAAGATCGAGTCCATGCCCAAGGCGCAACATGTCGCGATCCCGATGGTCAACGGCTTGTCCGCCGACGTGGCGGAGCTGACGGGCCAGCCGGCGATCGCGCCGGGCACGGCAAAGCCCGTCGAAGTCGCCTGGCCGCACGTCGAGCATTCGCGCACGGCCTGGCTGACGCAGAAGCTGAAGAACACGCGCATCTACGACCGCGGCAAGGTTCTGCTCGAACCGCGCGAAGGCGACGCGGGCAAGCCCTACGACAAGCTGAAGATGCCGACGTTCTATTTCACGGATCGCGAGGTCGACGCGATCGTCACGTTCGTCATCTCCAACCGCGAGCGTCTGATCAGCCCGCGGCTCACTGCCGAGACGCGCACCGAAGAGGCCCAGCGCGTCGCGCAGGGCCGGCAGGTCGCGGAGAAGTACAACTGCATCAACTGCCATCAAATCGAGCAGAACGTGCCCGTCGTTCAGCAGTGGTACAAGCCCGACGAGATGACCAGCGAAGCCCCGCCCAGCCTCCGCGGCGAGGGCAACAAGGTGCAGCACGCGTGGCTGTTCTCGTTCCTCAAGAACGTCGAACCCCTCCGCCCCCTGCTGCACAGCGACACCGAAGGAGGCGGGGGGAACCGCAAGATCGACATCCGCATGCCCAGCTTCCCCATGGAAGACGGCGAGGTCGCCGCGCTGGCGGCTTACTTCGCGACCATCTCCAACAAGGAATCGAACAACCTCGCCCAGACCCTTGACCCGGTCGTGAACTACATCCACGAGCAGATGGACGCGACGATCGATCCGCTCTACGCCGAGTCCCCCTGGCCGGGCGACGACTGGCACACCCGGCCCCAGTTCGCCAACGCCGCCGACGCGCTGGTCGAGTGGGCGACGTCGCGCGATCAGGTGACGGCGGTGCAGCTCGATCCTACGCGCAACAACGCCTACGAGCTGGGCCGCACGTTCCGCAGCATGTTGTTCAAGGCGCGCTTCACCCAGGAACTTTACGATGCGCCGTATCCGTTCACCGAATCCCCGCGCCCGCAGATCTCAGAGGAACGGTTCAAGCGCGGGGAGAGCTTCTTCTACGAGATGCAGTGTTTGAAGTGTCACGTGCTCGGGGATCCGACGGCCGAAGGGTCGCAGAAGAACCCGACCGCGCCGAACCTGAACCTCACGTACCGCCGGCTTCAGCCGCGCTGGGTGCGCGACTGGGTGCAGGAGCCGGGCGTCATCCAGGCCCGAACGCTGATGCCCCCGTTCCTGTCCGGCGCGTCGATCTACCACCTCGACGGGCTGCCCTTCCCGCGCGGGCAGGGCGGGAACGTCGACGCCGAGCGGTTCGAATCCATGTACGGGGAGACAGCCGACGAGCAGGGCCGGCTGCTGCTCGATTTCCTCTACGCCGCGGGCGTGCGAAACTACACGGGAATCCAGCCCCAGCAGCCCGGACCGCTCCCGGGCGTGACGCCCGTCGCGGGCGCATCACAGGAGCTGGCGCAGGGTTCTGCGCAGCCGTCGGCAGACATCGCGCCGACGCCCATCGCCCGCGCCACAACGCAGGCGGCCACGCAGGCCGCGACGCAAACGTCGACGGCGCCCGCGCCCGTGCCCCAGCCGCTGGCGATGCACCCGGAGTTCGACAAGCCGATCCTCCCCGGCGAGGCCCCGGAAATCGCCCAACCCGCCGACACCGCCCTGGCGGAAACGCCCGTCGCCCCCGCCGTCGTGGGCGTGAAGCTTGCGGGCAAGGTGATGTTCAAGGGCAACCCGCCTGAGGTGGGGTTCATCGCGATGGATGCGGACCAGGGGTGTGCGTCGCAGCATCCCAACCCGGTGTCCGATCCGTCGGTCGTGGTCTCGGAAAAGGGGGAGTTGCAGAACGTGGTCGTCGCCGTGGAAGGCGTCGCCGGCCCATTCGCAACACTTTCCAGCCCGGCAGTGCTCGACCAGAAGGGGTGTATGTACGAGCCGCACGTCCTGGCAGCGCAGGTCGGGCAGCCGATCGTGGTGAAGAACTCCGACCCGTTCCTGCACAACGTGCATGCGATGGCGACGATCAACCCATCCTTCAACTTTGGTCAGCCGAACAAAAACCCCGGGCAAAACATCGGTGCCCTGAAAGCGGCGGAGAGCTTCCGCGTGAAGTGCGATGTGCACCCGTGGATGAGCGCGTATTTCCACGTCTTCGAGCACCCGTTCTTCGCCGTCAGCACCGCCGATGGGTCGTTCGCGATCGAGAACGTCCCGCCGGGCACGTATAAGCTGACGGCGACGCACGAGCGGTTCGGGACGCAGACGAAAGACGTGACGGTCGAGGCCGGCCAACCGCTGTCGGCGGAATTCACGTTCAGCGAAGCGTCGGCGCGACTTACCCCCTCGTCGCTGATGAAACCAATGACGCTGGCGATGCTGGGTGTGGGCAAATCCGCGTCTCCCCTCGCGAAGCCCGCTCCCTGTTTGAGCTGCGCGCCGCTTGCGGCTTCGCGGATCGACAGCGCTGGGTCCGCGAAGCCGCAAGCGGAAGCGGGAAGATGAGTAACTTATAGCGTGAAAACCGCGCCGCGACCCCTTGGACGGCCCCGCTCCGTTCCGATATAATTCGCGGTCCCGAATGGATGCTAACGGATGCCGGGTGGAGAGGTCTTTCTGATGTACGGGTACCACGCCGTTGTGCACCCCCACTAACTCGTAAGGAGCCACATTGATGAAGAAGGCAAGTTGGATTTCCGGTCTGGCCCTGTCGGCCGCGGTCGCGTCGGTCGTCAGCGCCGACATCACGGGCAACGTAAAGATCGAGGGCGAAGTGCCCGAGCCCAATGAAATCGCCATGAACGCCGACGCCGGGTGCGCCGCCCAGCACGCCGACCCGGTCATGGACCCGTCCGTCACCGCCGGTGAAAAAGGCGAGCTGGCGAACGTAATCGTCCACATCAAGGCCGAAGACCCCGCCGCGCTGGGCGGCGAGGCGCCGACGGAGCCCGTCGTCCTCGATCAGGAGGGATGCATGTACGTCCCCCACGTCCTGACCATGACCGTCGGCCAGGATCTGTCCGTCAAGAACTCCGACGGCTTCCTCCACAACGTTCACTCGCTGGCGGTGGAGAACCCGGCGTTCAACTTCGGCCAGCCCAACAAGAATCCCGGCCAGAAGGTGCCCGAGCAGCCGAAGATCACCGAGACGTTTCGCGTGAAGTGCGACGTGCACCCGTGGATGAGCGCCTACATCGGGGTGTTCGAGCATCCGTTCCACGCCGTCAGCGATGAGGACGGGAAGTACACCATCAAGGGCACGCTGCCCGACGGGGAGTACACGCTCGTCGCCTGGCACGAAAAGTTCGGCGAGAAGGAAGAGCAGATCACCATCAAGGACGGCAAGGCCGAAAAGAATTTCGCCTTCAAGTCCGAGGCCGCGCAGGCGACCCCGGTTGACGCGAACGTGAAGCTTGCGTCGCTGGAGGAGAAAAAAGGTGATGCGGCCTGCCCCACGGGCGCGTGCTGTCCCGGCGACAAGCCGGCCAAGCCCGCCGCCGGCACGGTCGCCCGGCAGGCGCCTGTCGCGCCGACGGCCAGCGCGCGGTAGTTCGCTGCCGTTTCGCGTAAACCATTCGGGGGACGGGTCGCCAACAGCGGCCCGTCCCTCTTGCGGCATCCAGGCGATCGCACCTTCGCTCCCCAATGCCGCGCCGGGCGGATTCGGGATGACGAGTTTGTGAATCTTTCGTAGCACGGGTTTTCAACCCGTGTTTTTACGACCAAAGCACGGTTTGAAAACCCGTGCCACACAACAGTTCACAACGCTCTGAGGGTA
>JBBSLV010000204.1:0-7102 GCA_038233535.1 Tepidisphaerales bacterium
GCAGACGGCGCTGGCCAACGCGCGGGCGGCGACCCCGGACGGCGCGGCCGCGCTGCTCGACGCGATCGGCAAAAGCACCGCACCCGCGACGCTGCTCCAGGACTCAAAGCTCGTCGAGCGCCTCGCCGCCGCGAAGGTGGCGGACCTCGACCTGCGCGTGAAGCAGCTCACGCGCGGGCTTTCCACGCGCCACGACGCGGTCGTGAAGCTCATCGAGCAGCGCCGCGATGGATTTGCGTCGGCCAACCCGGATGCGGCCGCGGGCGCGCAGGTCTTCGCAAAAAATTGCGCCCAGTGCCACCAACTGGGCGGCGAGGGAAAAGTCGTCGGCCCGCAGCTCGACGGCATCGGCAACCGCGGCGTCGAGCGCTTGATCGAAGACATCCTCGACCCCAACCGCAACGTCGACCCCGCCTTCCGCTACAGCAACATCACGCTCAAGGACACGACCCTTGTCACCGGGTTGCAGAAGCGCGAGGAGGGCCAGACGCTCGTCTTCACCGACACGTTGGGGAAGGAAGTGACGGTCGCCAAGAGCCAGATTAAGAGTCGCGCCGAGTCGCGCCTGTCGATCATGCCCAATAACTTCGGCGAGATCATTTCGCCGGAGGAGTTTAATCACCTGCTCGCGTTCCTGATGGCGTCGAAGCCGCCCGCACCGGCGAAGTAGTCGTACGCGCTTGCCGATTCGGAGTTGGGGCAAAGAACGCAAAGAAAGCAAAGAAAGCCAAGAAAAGCAAAAGCCTTGCATTGCCTTCCTTGGCGACCTTTGCGTTCTTTGCGTTTCTCTTCGAGCGGCAGTCGATGCACCCCGCTATGCCGCGACGCTGGCGCGCAGCGACTCGGTTCGCTCCACGAGCGCATCGGCGCGACTCCGGGCAAGTCGGATTGGATCGATCAAACCGTCGATCCACTCGAGCGTCGCCGACGCGAGGTTCACCGACGGGTCGTGGGCGTCCGTGCCGCGCCAGCGGAGCAGCAAGCGGTTTACGCGGCGCTGCGTATTCCAGCGGATGATCAGCCACAGGACGGCGAACCAGATGAGCAGGAACGTCGCGTTTGTCAGCAGGTAGGTCGTTCCGAGCAACTGCACGACGAGCAGGAGCAGCTCCTGCGTCGTGCGCGTGACGCCAGGCTGGAGCATCGCCTCGAGCAGCGGCTGGACGATCGGGAACCACAGCAGCGCGCCGAGGGTGAGCAGCACGCGAAAAAAAGTGCCGATGATGCCTCCGCCGCCGGCGAGCTGTCGCAGGGCGGCTTCGCGCTGGCGCTGTAGCGCCGATGAGAGGGCCGCGCGCAGATCGGCGCTGGTCTCGTCGGCGGCCATGTCGTCCCAGAGGCGGCGGTGGCGGTAGAGGGTGGTGATGGCGGGGTGGGACTGGTGGAGCAGCGCGAACGTGGTCTGCACGCGCACGTTCAGCGGGCGATCGCCGGCGTCGAGGTACAACTGCACGAGCGCCTCGGCCGCGGGCGCCGCGGCGTTGGTGGCGTTGCGCCGCCAGATCGCGGTGATCGGCGCCAGCGCCGCGTGCAGCACGTTGACCAGCGGCCAGCGCGCGACGCGCTGCGACATCACTTCGTCGATCAGCGTCAACCGGTGGGCCGGATCGTCGAGCAGGCGCGGCAGCGACCCCTCGATGATCGGCACGCCCAGGCGCGACGCCGTCAGCTCCTCGGCCTCCTCCTGCAAGCGGCGGAACCGGTCGGCGCGGGCGGGGAGGTTCTGCGCGTCGAGCCACGACAGCAGCGACCGCGTGCGCTGCCGCCCGGCCAAGTCCAGCGACTGGCGCACGATCTGCGTCGACTTCTGCTGCGCCAGCAGCTCGCGCAGCGTCGGCAGATCGTAGCGCTCGGGGTGGATCGCGCTGATCATGTGCACGGTGGGGGGCGGGGAGATCGAGAGCGTCTTGGCCAGCCGCTGCGAAAAGTCGTGGCGAAGCTCCAGCGCCGTCAGGTCGCCGGCCTGATCGATGACCTGGTCGGCCTTGTTCAGGCAGAAGATGAAGTTCGCCGGGTCGTTGCCGGCCGCGACTGCGGAGAGGAGCTGTTGCGGCTGGCGGTCGGCGTATTTCTCGACCGACTGGATCCACACCGGGAACAGCATGTGACGCAGCATCCGCCGGGTGACGTCGAGGTGGTCGGCGTAGTGGCTGTCGATGTCGGGAAGGTCGAGCAGAACCTGGCGGGCGAGGTGCGGGAGGTCGTGCGCGATCACGCGGAACTTTCCCGGCACTTCATGGCGAAGCAGCTCCGTCACCGCGTCGGCCTGCGACGTGTGGGCGTAGGCGAGGACGGCTTCCGTGCCAGGCCCATACGACGTCGATTCGGCCACGACCTGCCCGGCCAGCGCGTTGACCAGCGCGCTCTTACCGACTTCCTTCCCCCCGATGAGACCCACGAGGTACAACCCTTCATCGGCGACGGCGTCGGTGCGCAGGACCGGCGCGTCCTGGTCGAACACTTGCGGCGCCGCCGATCCGGTCAGGTCGGTCACTTCATGGACGAGTTGTTCGACGTCTGTTGTCATCTCGGAAGAAGATCAACCACAGAACACACACGACGCCGCGGTGTGGCTGCTCTCGCAGCTACGCCAGCGAGTTGAGGATCTCGCACCCCTGCGTTAGCTTTTCGTCCGTCGTCGCGTAGCTGATGCGAAAATGCGTGTCGCGGTCGGAAAAGACGTTGCCGGGGATGATCAGCACGTTCCGATCGATCGCCTGCGTGACGAAGTCGGTCGCGCTGATTCCGCGCGGCGCCCGCGGGAAGATGTAGAACGCGCCATCGGGCTTCACCACCTCGAATTTCGTCGAAAGCGACTCAAACACGATGTCGCGCTTGCGGCGATAGGTTTTCACCGCCTCGTCCATCGGCACGTCCAGCGCTTTCAACGCCGCGTACTGGAGCGGCGACGGGGCGCACACGTACGTGTACTGCTGAAGCTTGGTCATCTGCGCGATGATCGGCTCCGGCCCAACGGCGTAACCGATGCGCCAGCCGGTCATCGCGTGGCTCTTGGAGAAGCCGCGGAGGATGATCGTCTTCTCGTACGATCGGGCTGGGGAGGGAAGTACAGAGCGGGGAGGGATTGAGGAGGGGAGGACTGAGGACTGAGGACTGAGGACTGAGTCGAAAGAGGACGGCTTCTCTGCGCTCTTACTCAGTCCTTCGTATAAAAACGGCTCATAAATCTCATCGGAGAGGATCAGCAAATCGTGCTTGCGCGCGACCTCGACGGCTGCGCGGACCTCGGCCTCACTCATCACCACGCCGGTCGGGTTGCTCGGGCTGTTGAGGATCAGGAGCTTGGTGCGCGGGGTGATCGCCCGCTCCACCCGATCGGCGTGAAACCGGAAGTCGGGGTAGCTGTCCACGACGACCGGCTTTCCGCCGGCCATCGTGAGCAGGTGCTTGTACATGACGAAGTACGGGTCGAGAAACACGGCCTCGTCGCCGGGGTCGATGGTCGCGAGGATCGCGAGGAACAACCCGCCCGACACACCCGAGGTGATCAGCGCCTCCCCGACGTCCCGGCCGACCTCCCGCGACAAATCCGCCCGCAGCCGCTCGCGCAGCGGGGCGATGCCCTGCGTCTGCGTGTAGCGGTTGTGACCGGCGCGGATCGATTCGATGGCGGCGTTCTTCGCGACTTCCGGCACATCGAAATCGGGCAGGCCGATCGACAGGTTGATCGGGTCGGTCATCCTGGCCGCGAGGTCGAAGACCTTGCGGATGCCCGAGGCGTCGACGCCGAGGGCGCGCTGGGAGACGTAGTCGGAGGGGGAGCGGGAATCCATAGAAGCCAGGAGCCAGGAGCCAGCAGCCAGAAGGAAGAAGCGGGCGATCCCACTTCTGGCTTCTGGCTACTGGCTTCTCTCGGAATCACTTCTTCTTCGCCGCCGGGGCCGCCTTGCCCGCGGCGGGGGCGGTCACCTTACCGCCGGCGCTCCCTGCGGCAGCGCCCTTGGCGCCGGCGGCAGCGGCCGGGGCCGCCTTGCCCGCGGGGGCGGGAGCGACGCCGGCAGCCGTCGCCGCGGACCCCTCGGCGGGCTCTTCCTTCACCGACTTGATCACCGCCGCCTTGCGGTGCGCCACCTTCGGCAGCCCGTACGCGCTGTTCTTCTCCTCCGTCCACTTCTCCTGCTCCTTCAGCATGTCCAGCCGCTCGGCGCGCGTCAGCACGTTGCGGTGGCGAATCAGGGCGTTGGCACTTTTCAAGCTGCGATCCAAGGACATGAGATACCTCTACTTGCGCGTCTTCGGCGTTGCTGGTATTCAAAAACAGAATCCCCAGTGAAAACCGGGGGCCGGGAATCATAGCCGATCCGAGAGATTCGCACAAATCCGCCCTCTTGCGGCGCGCGCAGCCCGAATCCAGGAGAAATTTAGCCACCGATGGATCACCGATGAGCATCGATGAAAAACAAAAGACTTTAGCCAGGAATCTCACGAATGGGCACGAATAAGAATGAATTCTCTTCATTCGTGCGCATGCGTGCAATTCGCGGCTCAACCTCTTCTTTTGAGCGCTGCGCTACGCCGATTATGATCGCTCCATATCGTGAGCGAACATTCCCACAGCGTTGAGTTGAAGTTGCAAAAGGCCGGGCTGCGCAAGACGCCCGTGCGGCTGAGCGTGCTCGACCTGCTCGGGCGCAGCGGACGCCCCATGTCGGTGCCGCAGATCCTCGCGAAGCTGAAAGGCGTCGACACCGTCACCGTCTACCGCACGCTGGGCACGTTCGTCGGCAAGCGGCTCGTCCACCGCGTGCGCGGCGAAGACCGCACGTGGATGTACGCCCCCGGCGGAACGGATGACACGCCGCAGCATAAGCACCCGCACTTCGTCTGCGACGAGTGCGGCAAGGTCGAGTGCCTCGAGCAGGCGGAAATCCCCCGTGGGTTCGTGCCGTCGCTGGGCGTGGGGTCGGGGTATGTCGTGAGCTATCCCGAGGTCGTGCTGCACGGGGTGTGCCCGAAATGCCGGGCATAATGAGAAACCTCGGACGAAGCCCGGATGACGAGCAGGAAGTCCGAATGTCGAAACCAGAATGACGAACAAATGACGAAACCCCAATGACGAAGCTCGAACGCGGAGGAGCATTTCCTTTTCATTCGAGCTTCGCCATTTGATTCGCATGAAAGAACAGGCGTGGCGACCGTCGCCACGCCTGTCCCGTCCGTGACCTCTCTAACCCAGAGGCGGTCACATCAGCGACGCCGTTTGTCCGCTTCCCTAATGCGCGCCGATGCGCTCCCCGGATTCGTCGTACTCGACGCTCTGTCGCTTCCCGTCCGCCGTCGTGAGCATGACGTGGAAATGGGCGGTGCCTTCCTTGTCGTAAAACTCGCGCCCGACGTGCCGGACCTGGGCTTTGGGATAATCGCGCCGAACCGCATCGCGGACCGCGTCGGGCGCGCGATCCAGCGAAATCTGCTCGTATCCGGAATGACCCGGATGATCGTGGGACGACGAACCACAGCCTGCGATCAACGAGATCGCGCAGGCGATCGAAAGCGCGAACGACTTCATCATGTCTCCTTATCGAGGAAAACTTCGCGAACGCGCGCTTGCGCGTTTACGCCTGAACGAATCGGTTTCCGGTCTTTCGCCGGCGGCCCAGCAGCAGCGCGGGAAGGGCCAGCAACGCCATCGCGCCCGGCTCGGGCACGCTGAGCAGAAACGCGCGGGTGTCCCCGTTGAACGTGCCGAACCCCGTGATGTCCCCGGCCGCGTTAATGCCCTCGGCGGACCTCAGGCTCCACCCGCTGCCGGAGGGGATCAGCGTGTTGAGGTCGACCGGCACCCCGTCCTGCCAGAGCGTCGCCACCGCGGGCGAGCCCGCAATCCGCTGGGAGTTGCCGACGACCAGACCGGCGTCGTTGATGTCCATGGCGACGCTGTGGTAATTCGTCGTGGAACCCGTGTTGTCCGGGTCGCTGTACAAGTTGAACGGACTCAGCTCCGTCATCGATCCGTTCTCCCAGACGAATGCGCGGGTGATGGACGTCGAGCTGCTCGTGCCGTTCAGTTGCCCGACCGTTTGGCCGGTGGATGACGAGCCGACGACGGCGTTGTCGTCGTTCACGCCGAAGGCCTGGCTGAACCGGGCGCCGTCCCCGAGCGAGCCGAGGTTGGTGATCGTCCCGTCGTTCCAGAGCGTCGCCTGAGACGTGCCCGCGCCGTTGCGTGAGAACCCCGCCGCCGCGCCGCTCTGGTTGATCGCGTTGGCGCGGGCGGGGGTGGTGGTCAACCCGTCGATGGAGCCCAGGTCGCCGGGGACGAATGTCGTGCCGCTATACATCCACTTCGTGGCGCGGCTGGTCGTGCCGTTGCTGCTGATGCCGACGATCACGTTGCTGTTGTTGATGTCCTGCGCGACGCCGTTGCCGTTGTCGCCCGCCAGACGGTTGAGGCCGGACATGCTGCTCGTGGAGGGGTTGTAGACGAACGCGCGCGATGAGTTGTTGTTGAATTCACCGACGACGACCCCGAAATCGTTGACCGCAAAACCCCGGGCGAACCGGTTTGGCGGGCCGGTGGTGGTGGCCGGCAGCGCCCCCAGGTTCGTCATTCCGTCGCCGGCGCGCGGTGGAAATCTCGATGTATACCGCATCGTTGATTACCGCTATGATTCGGCTCGCCCCGGAGAGTCGGCCGGCGCGCGATCCCCGCCCAGGTTCCGACTGTGCCGCAACTTCGTCCTCAGGAGAGCTTCGATGTCCCCCCGCCCGATCGCCCTGTTCGCCCGTTTCGCTTTCATGTGCGCCGCCGCCGCCACGACGACCGTGGTCGCCCAGGCGCCCCCGACACCACCGCCGCCAGCCGCGACCTCCCCCGCAGCAGCGCCGGCGACGACGCAGGCGGTCGACATCCCCACCGATCAATCCACCCCAAAGAGCGCCCTGCGCGTGCTCGCCGACGGCATGGAGGCGGGCGACACGCAGGCGATCCTCGGCGTGCTACTCACGCAGAACCCGCAGGAACAAAAAATGGCGCAGGCGATGGCGGACCTGGCGGCCGCGCTGGCGGCGCTTCGCAAGGACGCCGTCGCCGCCTTCGGCGCCGAGGGCGCCCAGATGCTCACCGGGGACATGCAGGACA
>JBBSLV010000205.1:0-7102 GCA_038233535.1 Tepidisphaerales bacterium
CCCCCCGCGGCCAATGACCGTCAGCGCTACGTTCCCCTGGAACGGCTGCATCGGACGGGGAGTCGTCTGAATCGGGGGCACCTCCGCGGCCGTGATGAACGACCCCGGTCCCGCCTGGGCCACGTAAATTGCGAACAGATCCTTCCCCGGCTCATCCTGGAACGAGAGCGTCGGCTCGCTGAGCGTCAGTTGGTTCGTGTTCTCGTCGACCCGCGCGAACACGAACTCCGCCTGGATGTTGTTGTACGACACCCGAACGATCTGATCGGTCGCGTCCTTGTACTCCAGTACACCGGTGCCCGAATCCACGGTCGAGAAGAGCATCCGGCGCGCTTCCAGATGTTCCATCAGGTGTTTGCGGAAGTAGGGGCTGGGGTTTTGTTCACGGGTGCGAGTCACGGGGCGAGTCACGGGGCGGGGGCGGGGCATGAAAATTCCTCCTCAGCACCGATGACGGCCGGACCCCACCTATTTGGTTCCGGGCATTCGGGCTGAAATCATGGAAAGGGACGGTGTGCGCATTCTGCTCGCCGGCGCGGACCGTGAGAATCGCCACCACGTCTGATCGTGTCGATTCGTCAAGGTTGCTGCGGCCCGCTGGCTCGGGCCTCTCTCGGCGACGGAATCAACGTGCATAAACTATCCGCGCGCACGGGGGGGTGTCAACGAAGATCCACCCTCCCGACAGCGCGCGTCACTGTCGCACAGGCGCGGAACCTAACAGACATTTGCAACGCCCCCCATTTTCACCCGTCACTCGTCGCCGCCAGCGACGCGCGCTTCTCGGCGATCAGCTTCAGCAACGCCTTCTGCGGGTCGGCGAACTTCGCCGTGCCCTCCTTCATCAGTACGTCCTCCATTTTCGCCTCGTCCACCTTCTCCTCGATCTCGGCGACGATGGGCTGCGGGGGCATCGCGTTCACCTGCTTTGCGTACTGCTTGTTCAGCTTCTGCACGGCGTCGTTGGTCGCCGGGGGGTTGGTCTGGATGTCGCTGCCGGCCAGCGCTTCGACGTACTTGTCCGGGGGATCGGTGGGCTTCTTCGTTCCCGTGCTGGCGAAAATGATCTCCTGTTGGAGGGGGAGCTTCTTATCTGACCAAAACTGCTGGTTTAGTCGCCACAGCTTCTTGACATTGACGATGCCCACCTGCCCCTGGGCCGCGGATGACAACTCCGGCAGGTGCTTTTCCGTGTACACGTCGACGCGCGAGACGAAGATGCTGTAAACGCTCTTGAATCCCGCCAAACCATTCTTGCGGCGTTGCGCGCCGCGCCAGATGTTGTCGCGGGCGGTCTCGTACTGCCGGCGGGAGAAGATCAGCGTGACGTTGAGCGTCACCCCCGCCGCCGCCAGCTCCTCCAGCGCCGCCAGCCCGGCGAACGTCGCGGGCACCTTGATCATCCGGTTGTCGTGGCCCTCGGCCCATCGCTTGCCCAGCTCCACGTAGCGCCGAGTGCGATCCTCCTGCGACATGGGGGAATCCTTGTCCTCCAGCAGCGGGTCGAGCTCGAAGCTGACGTAGCCGTTGTTCCCCCTGCTCTGTTCCCAGACGGGCCGGAACACGCCTTGCGCGTCGCGCACGAGCTGATCGGTCAGTTGCCAGGCGATCTTTTCGTCGTCGCGCTTTTCGTCGAACAGCTCCGACATCTCTTCGTCGAATCGGCCGGTCTTGATCAGATCAGAGATGATGATCGGGTTGGACGTGGCGCCGGTGGCGCCGAGGGTCTGGTTGGCGCGGACCAGGTCGGGGTCGATTGAGTCGAGCCAGACTTTCGTGCCGGTGGCGATGAGCGATTGAAGCGACATGGGCGGGGGTCTCCGTATGTGTGTGCGGCGGTTAAGCTACGATAGCGCGTCGCGGCCGGTATGATCGCGCCGGCAACGCAAGGGTATTCTGCGGAGTTTTGACATGTGGGGCAACCGGCTGGGCTGGGGGATTTCGGCGGTGATTGCGCTGGTGGCGATTTCGTCGCTCAGGTTCTATGCGCGCGGCGCCGGCATGATCTCCCCACCGACGTCGTTCGGCGTGGACGCGGCGGACGACGTTCTGGGCATTTCCGTTCCCGCGCAGAGCGTAATCGGAAGCGACAAGCCATGCGACGCGGCCCAGCCGTACAGCGAGGCGCTCGCGCTGTATCGCCGGGAGCCGGGCGTGTACGACGACGTTGCCGCCGGCACGTCGCGGGCCTCAGATGTATCACGGCTGCCGGCGGTCCAGCGCCTGATCGAGGGGACGCACTGCCGGCACATGTCCCTGTTCGCCGGCGAGCCTGACCGCGTGGTGCGGTATGGGGACGCGCCGGACATCGAAGCGCTGCGCACCATCGGGAAGGCGGCAGTGCGCGTCGGGCTGATGCACCAGCAGGCCAAGCGCAACCCCGACGCGATCCGGTGCTACGAAGCCGCCTTCGCCGTGGGCGCGAAGCTGCACGATGAGCGACTGACCTACCGCCAGATGATGGCGGGCATGGAACTGATGGGGGAGGCGGGCGTGGCGCTGTCGCGCCTCACCTTCGCCGCGGGCGACACGAAGCGCTCGGAGGCGGCCCAAAAATTTGAAGCAGCCCGGCGGCGCACGTTAACGGCGCACGTCCAGCCGGTGGCGCAGAAGCTGATCTCGATCGACCGCGACGTCGTCGGACAGCACGTGGGCGACGTGTTTCACCTCGCCGAGCACGCGGAGGAGCGGATGTGGCGCGTCGAGGCGATTTTCGCCTTGGGGCGGATGCAATACTTCGTCGGCGAAGGCGGCCGGCGCGGCGACCAGCGCGGCGCGACGCGGCACTTGGAGCAGCACGCGTTGGACAAAGACCCCGTCATCCGCGCCGCCGCAAAGGCGGCGCTGGAATTGACGCGCGAGCAGATGCGGACGCTGGGATAGTCGAAAGAGTAAGGATGAGAGAATAGGGATGAGGGATGAAAAGAGCATTCTGCCTTTTCGTCACTTCATCCCTCATCCCTCATCCCTATTCTTCGTGCACCACTTGCAGGTGCAGGCGCCATCGACATGCGTCGCCGCTTCGTGTCTTACGTTGATGGGGCAGTGCTCTTGGGGGTCGCGCGCTTTTTCCCGGGTGGGGCAGCCGCATCCGTCGATGACCGGGTCGCGCAGGGGCATGCGCAGGAACGGCGTTCCGCAGTACGACACGCCGCACTTCACGACGCGCAGCGGGCAGCGCTCGCAGGCCGAGGCGCGGGCGACCCAGTCGACGCGCACACTTAGCAACCCAATGCCTCGCAGGCGCGCCGCGCCGGACTTGGCGGCGGCACGGGTGATGGCCGCGAATGCGCCGCGGTGGAAGGACAATCCCATGTCATGGTTATCGGACGAATCGGCCCGGGAAAGCCAACCCTGGCGCGCGCAACGTCGGCGTGCTGCGCAACCCTTGCCCCCCGCGATGGTTGGGTTCGCTTGCGGTCATCTTAATGTTTCGCCGCTGCACCGGCTTGACGCGGCGTTTGATCCATCTAAGCTGCGCCCTACCCTCGACGTGGTCCGATAAACGTGAAGACAGACGCTTCGGTCCCCCCACGGGCCAAGCCAATCACCCCCGCCGCCCGCCCACCGCCGCAGCCTGCTGCGGCGGTGGTGTTGTCACGCGCGCCCATCAACCCATCCAACGTCTCCGACGGCGTGACCAACACGCAACTGCTCCTGTGGATGTTCGGTTTCCTCAGGCCCGTGAAGCCGCTCGCGTTCCTCGCGTGCTTGTACCTCTCGCTGTGGGTCGGCGCCGAAGTGATGGCCGTCCGCCAGAGCGGGCAGGCGGTCAACATCATCGGCGATCTGCGCGGGACGTCCGCCGCCCGGGAGATGGGCATGTGGCGCTGGCTCTTCAGCGCCGACGTCGACGCCCTGCGGCTTCGCTTCACCATCATCGGGCTCTTCGGCTACGTCCTGGCCATGGTCATGCTCCGCTACCTGCGCGAGGTGGCCAGCTCCAAGATGAGCATGACGATGGTCTTTTACCTGCGGGAGGCGGTGTACGAGAAGCTCCAGCGCGTCGGGTTCGCGTTTCACGACGCCGTCAGCTCCGGGCAGCTCATCAACCGCGCGCTGACCGATTTGCAGCACGTCCGCGCGTTCATCCAGACCGCCGTGCTCACCACGCTGGAGATCGTGCTGATCGTTGGGGGGTACATCATCCTGATCTTCACGCTCAACCCATGGCTGGCGGCGCTCTCGCTCGCGCCGCTGCCGGTCTGGACGTGGTACATCCTGCGCTTCAGCCGCCGGGTCCAGCCGGCGAGCAAGGCGGTGGTCGAGGCCGAGGACAAGAACGTCTCGATCATCACGGAGAACATCGCCGGCGTGCACGTGGTCAAGGCGTTTGCGACGGAGAAGCAGGAGGTCGCGAAGTTCCAGGACGGCTCAGGGACGTACACGGAGCGGAAGCTGACGCAGATCCGCATGTTCGCCGACTTTCAGCCCATCATCCGCGCCATCGCGACGGCGTCGCATTTGTCGCTGTTCCTCGTGGCGGGGATTCTGATCATCAAGAACCGGCTGCGCCCGGGCGATTTCGTCATCCTCGGCTCGGCCATGGCGGCGATCCTCACGCGCTTGCAGCAGGTGTCGGCCATCAACGAGCAGTACCAGAACGCGATCGTGTCGGCGCGGCGGTTTTATGAGGTGCTGATGGCGCCCCCGACCGTGCCGGAGAAGCCGGACGCGAGACCGCTGCCCGCGGGGCCCGGCGCGGTTAGCTTCGAGAACGTCACGTTCGGCTACGCGCCCGACAAGCCCGTGCTGCGCGACGTGAGCTTCACCGTGCCCGGGGGAAAGATCGTCGCCATCTGCGGGCCCACCGGCGCGGGCAAGACCACGCTCGTCAACCTCATCACGCGCTTCTACGACCCGCAGCAGGGACGCATCACAATCGACGGCGTTGACATCCGCGACGTCTCGCTCGGGAGCTTGCGCACGCAGGTGTCGCTGGTGTTCCAGGAGACGTACCTCTTCAGCGACACGGTCACCGGCAACATCGCCTACGGCCGACCGACCGTCCGGGGCGGGGAGATCGAGGCCGCGGCGCGGCTCGCGCAGGCGCACGAATTCATCGAACAGATGCCCAAGGGCTACGACACGATCCTCGGCGAGCGCGGCGCCAGCCTCTCCGGGGGGCAGCGCCAGCGCCTGGCCATCGCCCGCGCCATCTTCGCCAACCCGCGCGTGCTCATCCTCGACGACGCGACGGCGGCGGTGGATCCGGAGACGGAAGAAATGATCCGCAAGGCGATGCGCTTCGTGATGAAGGAGCGCACGACGTTCGTCATCGCGCATCGCATCAGCACCGTGAAGCGGGCGGACCTGGTGATCGTGCTTGAGGAAGGGCGCATCACGCAGATGGGCACGCACGCGGAGCTGATGCGTCAGGGCGGACACTATCGCGAGATCGCCGAAGTGCAGTTGTACGGCGACGGCGAAGCAACGCCCGCGCAGATCGCCGCCGAGGCGGCGGAACACCCGTCGCACATGAAGCGCGTGCACGACCCGCAGCACGTGAACGAAGCGGTCGCCCAGGCAAGCGAAAGCGACCCGAACGTCGAAGTGCCGATTGGGAAGTAATGTTGAAGAAGCCGGAAGCCAGTAGCCAGAAGCCAGCGAAAACAAAAGGGGGACGCGCTGCGCGCCTTTCGTCTGGCTTCTGGCTTCGGGCTCCTGGCTTCTTCTTCCGCTCCCCGCCCGCGCTGCCGGACATCGCCCCGCGCATCACGGACGAGGACGACCAGGACGACGACAACGACTACAAGCCCATCGACTGGGCCATCGTCCGCCGGCTGCTCACGTGGCTTCGGCCGTTCAAGCGGCAGTACGTCACGGGCATCAGCGTCGGCCTTGTCCATCTGCTGCTGGAAATGAGCTCCCCGCTGTTCATGGGGTGGCTGATCGCGTACGTGACGGCATATGCGCAGCAACTGCTCGAGCCGATGCCCACCGAAGCGCAGGCGATTCGCCACGCGGTGTGGATCGTGCTCCTGTGGGCTTGCGTGTTCGCCGCGTCGCTGCTGCTCCAGCGGTGGACGATCCTGATCATGACCCGCGGGGGGGAGCGCGTTCAGCTCACGCTCCGCCGGGCGCTGTTCGCGCATCTGCAAGAGCTGTCGATGAGCTACTACGACCGCACCAAGCTCGGACGCATCATCAGCCGCTGCACCAGCGACATCAACGCCATGCGCGAGGTGAACGTGTGGGGGCTGTGGCAGATCGTCGCCAACGGAACGATGGTCCTCGTCGCCGCGTCCATGCTGCTGTACACCGACTGGCGGTTGTTCCTGGCCGTCGCCTGGCTGGGCCCGATCATTTACGCGCTGAACTACTACTACAAGACAACGGCCGGTCGGATGCAGCAGGTGGCGCGCGAGGGGTGGACGCAGGTGTCGACGAACCTGGCGGAAAACATCACGGGCATGCGCGTGGTGACCGCGTTCAACCGCCAGGCGCCGAACCTGGGGGTCTTCAATACCCTTCAGCAGCGCAACACGCACAACAACGTCGCCATCGCGCGCGTCAACGGGGTGTACCTTCCGCTGCTGGAGTTCATTCGCTTCGTCGGGCGCACGATCATCCTGGCGTACGGCGGATACCTGGTCGCCGCCGGGTTGATCGGCCGGGACGCCGCCGACGGCGTGCGCGCGGTCGTCATCGCGTTCCTGTACTGGAACTGGTTCATGGACCCGATCGTGAACTTCGGCACGTTCTACTCCGCGCAGCTGATCCCCGCCCTGACCGGCGCCGAGCGCGTCTTCAACCTGCTCGACACCAAGCCCGACGTGCTCGACTCACCCGGCGCTCATCCGCTCCCGCGCATCATCGGCAACGTGAAGTTCGAGAACGTCACCTTCGGGTACAACCCCCAGCGCCCCGTCCTCCACGACGTAAGCTTTGAAGCGCAGGCGGGCCAGACGTTCGCCCTCGTCGGGGCAACCGGGAGCGGCAAGAGCAGCATCATCTCGCTGATCGCGCGGTTCTATCAGCCGCAGGCCGGGCGCATCCTTGTCGACGGGCACGACATCCGCACCGTCACCGGCGAATCGCTGCACCGGCAGATGGGGCTTGTGCTCCAGGTGAACTACCTGTTCACCGGCACGGTGATGGA
>JBBSLV010000206.1:0-7078 GCA_038233535.1 Tepidisphaerales bacterium
GCACTTCGACCTTGGCGGGCAGAACGTCGCGTACTTCGACAGCACGTCCGGCAATGGCGGGGCGACGTCGTTCCGCGCGGGCGAAGACGTCAACCTCAAGGGCCTTTCCGGCGGGGGGTATCGCGTCATGGGCGCTTACGCCGGCGAGTGGATCGAATACACGCTCGACGTCGCCTCCGCCGGCACGTACGCGCTGGACTCGCGCGTCAGCTCGCGCGGCAGCGGCGGCACGTTCCACGTCGAGCTTCGCGACGCCGCAACCGGCGCGTTCGTCTCCAACCTCACGGGCACGCTCACCATCCCCAACACCGGCAATCACGAGGATTGGGTCACGCTCACCCGCGAGGTCGCCCTGCCCGCGGGCACGCACGCGCTGCGGCTGGTGATCGACAGCAACTCGACCTACGGCTCGACCGGCAACTTCGACGCCTTCACGCTCACGGCGGGAACCGAGCCGCCTCCCCCGCCCCCCTCGACGCCGCAGAACCTGATCGTCTCGCACACGAACCTGACGGTGAATGAGGTCGGCCAGAGCAATTTCACCGTGAAATTGGCGGCTGCGCCGACGTCGGACGTGACCGTGTCGATTGCGAAGGATTCGTCCGGCGATCCCGATCTGGGCGCGAATAAGACGACGCTGGTGTTCACGCCGGCGAATTGGGACGCGCCGCAGACGGTGGCGGTCTCCGCCCTCGCCGATCCCGACACCGTCAACGGTCAGGCAACGTTCACGCTCACGTCGAGTGGCCTTGCGTCAAAGGCCGTCGTCGCGACCGAGAATGACGACGATCTCACGCGGCAGCCCTGGACGTATTATGTCAACCTCAACGGCAACGACGATGGCGCCGGCACCGCGCCCGACCAGGCGTGGGGGAGCATCGCGAAGATCAACGCGACGGCCTTCATTCCCGGCGACACGATCCTGTTCCGCGGCGAGCAGTCGTTCAACGGCTCGATCTTCTTCAACGCCGGCGACTCCGGCACCGACGCCGCAGGCAACCTCATCGCGCCGATCACGCTCGGCTCGTACGGCGCGGGCAACGCCACCATCAGCGCGGGCGCCGGTTCCGGCTTTTTCGCGCAGAACAACGGGGGCATCACCCTCCAGAACCTCAACTTCCGCGGCGCGGGGCTGGGCGCGAACACCAGCGACGGCATCGCGTTCTTCAACAACGCCGACGGCAACGTGAAGCAGAGCGGCATCACCGTTCGCAACGTCAGCGTCCAGGGTTTCGGCAAGAACGGCCTGGGGCTGGGCGGGTTCAGAGGCACGTCCGGATATCGCAACGTCGAAATCACGGACAGCCGGTTCTTTCAGAACCGCGACGGCGTCACCATCTACGGCCCCGCGTACAACGCAGCCGCGCCCGCGTACGTCAATCGGAACGTCCGCGTCGCCAACGTGCTGGCATACGAAAACCACGGCACGTCGGGCGTCATGAACCCCACCGGCAACGGCATTGTGTTCGGCAGCGTGCAGGACGGCGTGATCGAACGTTCCGTCGCCCACCACAACGGCGCGAACAATACGTCCAGGACCGGCCCCGTCGGCATCTGGGCCTACAACGCGGATCGCGTCACCATCCAGCACAACGAGTCGTACAGCAACAAGCGCGGCACGGGCGGCGACGGCGACGGGTTTGACCTCGATCAGAACACGTCCAACTCCGTCATGCAGTACAACTACGCCCACGACAACGACGGTGGGGGCTACCTGCTGTACACGGGCCAGGATAACGGCCTGCACGACAACAACACCGTTCGCTACAACGTCAGTGAGCGCGACGGACGGACGACCGGCTACGGCGGGATCGTCATCGGCGGGCGCGTCACCGACCTGGACGTCTACAACAACACCATCTACTTCCCCTCCGGCTCCTTCGGCACGAACGGCGCCGCCGTCTACATCACCAGCATCGGCGACCGCGTCCACGTGCGCAACAACATCCTCTTCACCACCGGGGGCGCCCGGTTGATCAGCACCCCCGACGTGCTGAATGAGCTGCTGTTCCAGCGCAACGTCTACTGGACCGCCGGCGACGCCACCGCCATCCACTGGGGCGGCAGCGTGTATTCGAGCGTGAACGGCTGGCTCAGCGCCCGCACGGAGCAGGAGCGCGTCGACCTGGACAACAACGGATCGCTCGACCTCGCCGCCTTGGCGCTCGACCCGCGCTTGACCAGCCCCGGCAACGGCGGGACGATTGGCGACGCAAACAACCTCGGTTCGCTCAGCGCATACAAGCTCCTCAGCGACTCCCCGCTGCGTGATGTGGGGCTGGACCTGGAAGCGCGGTACGCGATTGACCCCGGCGATCTCGATTTCTTCGGGACGGCGATCAAGCAGGGTTCAGGGTATGATCTGGGCGCGGATGAATTTTAATCCGGAAAATTCAGGCTTCATCGCAGAGGCGCCGAGGACGCAGAGGAAAACAGACCGGCATCCATTCCTTGCTGATATCCGATCCGTCGTGATTCCCGTCGCCGCGGGGGTGGGCAATGCGGTCATGGCCGAGCCGATGGTACGGCAGTTGGCGCACGCGCTCGGGCCGGACGCGCGAATCACCATCGTCGCGCGGACGAACGCCATCGGCGAGCCGCTGCGGCGAACCGCGGGCGTGACCGATGTCCGCATCACCGGCGACGGCGCTTCGGGCTTTGCCAATTACCTCCGCTTCGCGCGGCGGGCCAGGCCCGATCTGTACCTCATCCCGTTTCCCTCCAACCGCTGGCAGTACAACTTCCTCGCCACGCTCAGCGGGGCGCGGCGCGTGCTCATTCACGAATACCCCGTCGGCTATTGGCGGGCGCTGCACTTCCTGCCGGCCGAGCGGGTTCACGCGGAGGCGCAGTGGCACGACGTGCGGCAGAACCTCAATTTGCTCAAGCGCCTCGGCATTGAGCCGGATTACGCGATGAATCCGCGGTTCGAGCTGAATGATGTCGACCACGACGCCGCAGGCGCGCTGCTGCGCGAGCACGGGGCCGATCCGGACAACCCGTTCATCGCCGTTCATGCCGGCAGCGGGAAGACCGTTTTCGGCGAGGCCAAGCGCTGGCCGGTGGAGAAGTATGCGCAGCTCATCGACGTGCTGGCGGAGCGGACGGGGAAGCGCTTCGTCATCGTCGAAGGCCCGGACGAAGCGGGCATCGCCGGCGAGGTCTTGCAGCACGTGAGGGCAAGTCGTGCCAACGGCCGGATCGTCGCGCTGCCCCTGCGCGGGAACCTTGGCGTGGGCGGTGCGGTGCTGGCGCGGGCGAGCATTTATGTGGGGTCGGATTCGGCGCTGGCGCACCTCGCGGGAGCGGTGGGGACGCGGGCGGTGACGGTGTTCGGACCGATCGATCCGCGGACGGTTCACCCCTCCGGGAACGCGGATCTCGTCGTCGCGCTGAACAAGCCGTGTGCGCCGTGCTTCACATATCCGTTCAAGACGCCTTACCCTTCGGTGAAGTGCAGCCCCCCGTGGTGCATCGCGGAGGTGGGGGTCGATTCGGTGGCCGCGACGGTGGAGCGGGGGCTGGAGGCCGAGCGGGGAGCGGGCGGCTCGTGCGAAACCGACCGAGTGCCCAACGCCGGCGCTTGCCCGAACCTCGATGGGGCCGCCTGATCCGATGAGCCGGCCTTAGCGACCGCCATGGCCGCCGCGGCGCGACGCCGCGCGTACAAGCGCTGGCGGGCGAGGTAGAGCAATTCTTCCGACATCCCCCGATGGCCGCTCACCATCTCCGCGATCAGCGCGAGCAGGAACAACACGAACCCAGCCACCAGCATCGCGCCCGAAGCGGGCAGGACCGCACTGAACGGCGCGAGCGTTCCGTTGCGCATGAACCACACGCCCACGAACAACGCCGCGGCAATCGCGGGAACGACCAGCAACGCGCTGAGCAGCCCGAAAATCTGCAGCGGGCGGATGTCGCGGGCGGCGCGGAACACGATCTGCACGAGGTTCGTCCCGTACTGGATGACGCTGGCGGCCACGCGGCTCTTGCCGAACTCGCGCTCCCCGCGGACGCGCAGCGGCATCTCCTGGATGCGCATGCCCTTGCTGGCCAGGTCGACGATGCACTCCTCGACATACGTCCATCGCCCGAACTGCGCCAGCCGATATGCGGCCTCGCGGGTGTAGGCGCGGAACCCGCACGAGACGTCGGTGAGGTTCAGCCCGCAGAGCCGGTTGATCATCCAGGTGACGACCTTGTTGCCCCAGTATTTTTCCGGCTGCATGGCCGGCTGGTAATCCGGATCACCGAATCGCGAGCAGGTGACGAAGTCGGCGGTATTGCGGAGAATGGGCTGGATGAGCTTGGCGACGTCGCGGGAATCGAACTGGCCGTCCCCGTCGACGTTGACGATGATGTCCGCGCCCCCGCGGATCGCGTGCATCATGCCCATGCGAAAAACGGGCCCCAGCCCGCGCCGGCCGCGAAGGGTCACAACGGTCGCGCCCGCTGCCCGCGCCAGCTCGGCGGTACGGTCGGTCGAGCCGTCGTTGAGGACGATCACCTCGGTCCAACTGATCCCCGGAATGTTGCGCGGGATCTCGCTGACGACCTTGTAGATCGTCTTCTCCTCGTTCAACGCCGGTATGGTCACGATCAGCTTCAGGTCAACTCCGGACCGGGGGACATGCGCGCGCGATTCCCCACGCAAACGCGCCAAAATACCGTGAATCGCGGTCGACGCCAACAAATGTCGGCTTTGAGCGTCACATCGTTACAGGATTTGCGGCAAAACCGGTCTTCCGGGGCCCGCCAGGGGGGCATTGAGCGAAGCTGCAAGCGGCGCGTTTAACTGGGGGGCAGCGCGGCGGCGGCGGGGGCGTCGAGGCTCCGGGTCCGGGGCTTCGTCGTCGCCGTCGCGTTCTCATCCCGCGCGACCTGCGTCCCCCGCGCCATCGCGATCACGCCCGTCCGCGCCAGCTCTTTGATCGTGTACGGCTTCATCAGCTCGATGAATGCCTCGATCTTCTCCTCGGTCCCGGCCAGCTCGATCATCAGGCTCGTCTTGCCGACATCCACGATTTTGCCGCGGAAGAGGCTGGCGATTTCAATCACCTCGCTGCGGTGCTCCGGGCCCGCGCCGACGGTGATCAGCGCCAGATCGCGCTCGATGTACGCCGCGTCCTTGAAATCGCGCACCTTCGCGACGGGCACGAGCTTGGCCAGTTGCTTGCGGACCTGTTCAAGCGTGTTGTCGTCGGCGGTGACGACAATCGTCATCCGCGAGAGCTCGGGATTTTCCGTCCGGCCGACCACGAGCGAGTCGATGTTAAACCCGCGGGCCGCGAACATCCCGGCCACGTTCGCCAGGACGCCCGGCTCATTCATGACCAACGCCGAAATCACGTGACGCATGCGAAACTCCCGTTCAAATCGAGCAAGCCCGGCATTGTAATGCCGCGTCGCGCGCTTTTGTAGTGCGGCTCCGAGGGTCATAACGCTCAAATGGATCATCTGACCCTTTCCCCCCAACCTGCGCCTATTCTTCCTCCGCTTTGGGCTTGTACTGCGACGCGATCTGCTGCTGCACCTGCGGGGGGACGGGCTCGTAGTGGCTGAACTCCATCACGAAGCTGCCCTGCCCGCCCGTGACGCTCTTGAGCTGCGACTGGTACTGCATCACCTCCGCCAGCGGCGCCTGCGCTTTCACCTGCGCCATGCCGGCGCCGAGGAAGTCCTGGCCGTGGATGCGCCCGCGCTTGCCCGAGAGGTCGCCGGTGATCGTGCCCATTTTGTCTTCGGGGATTGTCACGCTCATGTCCACGATCGGCTCAAGGAGGACGGGTTTGGCTTTCATGATCGCGTCGCGAAAGGCGAACTTCCCGGCCGTGCGGAACGCGACTTCCTTGCTGTCGACCGGATGATGCTTCCCGTCGGTGATCGCGACGCGGATGTCCTGCAGCGGATATCCGGCGACGACGCCCTGGTCCATCAGGTCGTGGATGCCTTTTTCCACCGCGGGGATGAACTGCCCGGGGATCGTTCCCCCGAAGACTTCGTTGACGATCTCCAGCCCGCTTCCGCCGTTGGACTTTTTGTGCGGCGAATCATCAGGCAGCGGCTCGGCGCGGAGGAACACCTCGCCAAACTGACCGGCGCCGCCCGTCTGCTTTTTGTGCCGGTGGTGGCCGTCGCTGGTGAGCTGGATCGTCTCGCGGTACGCGATCTTCGGTGGCTTGGTGTCGACGTGCAGCCCGCGGTTGCTCAGCTTCTCCAGCGCCAGCCGCAGGTGCAGCTCCCCGATCCCGTTGATGACCACCTCGTGCGTCTGGCGGTCCGTGTGCCACTTGAACGTCGGGTCTTCCTCGGTGATCTTGCCCAGCAGCACGCTCAGCTTCTGCTCGTCCCCGCGCGCCTTGGGGGTGATGGCCAGCCCGTACATCGGCGTGGGGAATGTCAGCGGGCGCAGGTGAACGCTGTCCAGCGCGTGGTCGTCGTGCAGCACGTCGTTCGTGTGAATCTCCTCGATCTTCGCCACCGCGCCGATGTCGCCGGCGATCACTTCACTCACCTCCTTGTGCTCCTTGCCCTGCAATTGAAACACATGCCCGAGTTTGACCGGCTTCTTGTTGTAGCCGATGTAAACCTGCGATTGACCGGAGCATTTGCCCTGATGCACGCGAAAGATCGCCAGCTTCCCGACGAACGGATCGGTCGTGACCTTGAACACGTGCGCCAGCAGCGGCTTGTTCGGGTCGTTCCAGTACTGGAAGGGCACTTCCTCCTGCGGGCTTCCCGCCTGCGCGGCGCCGCGGTAGCTGAGGAACGGACGCAGATTGCCCTCTTCCGGCGACGGGAAGTGGTTGGCGATCGCGTCGAGCAGCTCGGGAATGCCCATCCCCGTTCTGGCATCCGTGAAGAGGATGGGAATCAGGTGGCTTTCATCCATCGCGCGCTCGAACGGGTCGTGCAGCGCCGCGTAGTCCGGCTCCTCTCCCCCGAGGTACTTCTCCATCAGGTTTTCGTCCATCTCGACGATCTGATCGAGGATGGCGGCGTGGCAGCGCTTAACGCTGTCGAAGTCGCTCTCGCCCGCGCTGTTGAGCAGCGTCTCGACCACGGCTTTCCCGCCGCC